>JAALLE010000112.1 GCA_011087605.1 Hyphomicrobiales bacterium | reverse complement strand
GTCTGATGGGCCGTCTATAAAAGCATCAGGTTGGGGTAGCTGGGTAGTTACAAATCGGCTGTGATTATCCCACACTTTTATTATTTGTAAAAGCTGGCGGCATTTCTGCTGTAAAACAGCTTAACACCGCCAGAATTGCAGGTTTATTTTCCGGGCTGTGGAACGATCCGCAGATAGGGCCGAACTTCGTTCCAACCGTCTGGGAATTTCTCCTTGGCGACTTCATTGGAAACGGCTGGCACGATGATGACATCTTCGCCATCTTGCCAGTTAACAGGTGTCGCGACCTGGTGATTTGCGGTCAGCTGCAGGGAATCGATGACGCGGATTATCTCGTCGAAATTGCGTCCTGTGGAAGCTGGATATTGCAATGTCAGTTTGATCTTTTTGTCGGGACCGATAACGAACACTGAACGAACGGTCATAGTGTCGCTCGCATTAGGGTGAATCATGCCATAGAGATTGGCGATGCTGCTGTCATCGGCAATCAAGGGAAAATTGAGTGCCGAACCCTGCGTGTCTTCAATATCTGAGGCCCAGCCTGCATGATCCTCGATTTTGTCGACAGAAAGGCCAAATACGACCACACCACGCTTGTCGAACTCGGGCTTCAATTTTGACGTATACCCAAGCTCTGTGGTGCAAACTGGGGTGTAATTTTTTGGATGTGAAAACAATACCGCCCATTTTCCCTCAATGGCCTTGTGGAACTCGATTTCACCTTCTGTTGTTATGGCTGTGAAATTGGGGGCTTCATCACCGATCAGCAGTGCTTTTGTCATCTTCTATTCCCTTTTTGAATGAGCGTGAAACGAGTAATAACTTCGCTTGCATTACCAATATAGGCGACCACTACATCAATCGCCACCGTGGCAAATGACCAGACACGAAGAAATGTTCAAATTTCATCGTGGGAAACCGTCGGGACGGTTTTGGACCCTATCCCCGCAGAACGCCACCAACGGTTTTGCCAATATTTTCGACGACTTTTTGAGAAATCGCATCAATCTCCTCATCGGTCAGGCTTTTCTCAACGGGCTGTAGTGTCACCTCAATGGCCAGGGATTTTTTATCTTCACCAACAGATTGACCTTCAAACAGATCGAATATCCGGACATCTGAAATGAGCTTTTTGTCGGCCCCGTTTGCTGCTCGAAGAACCTTTGCTGCTTCGACACCTTTGTCCATGATGAATGCGAAATCGCGTTTAACCGGCTGCAAAGACGAAACAATCAGTGCGCCCTTGCTGCGTTTTGTTTTTCTGCGCGGTTCAGGAATGGTGTCGAGAAAAATTTCAAAACCACAAAGCGGACCGGTCACATCCAACAATTCCAGCGTCATTGGATGAAACTCGCCAAACGTACCGATAATAACTTTTGGACCGAGTTTGATCGTACCGCTGCGGCCAGGATGATACCAGTCTGGCCCTGCGGCTTCGATCTGCACTTTCGACGGGTCCATACCGCAGGCGGCAAGAACGGCAAAAGCGTCTTCCTTGGCATCGACCCAATTGACGGCAGGAGAGTCGCCGCTCCAAGCACGACCAATATTTTCCAATCTTGCGGTGCCGCGGCGAACGCCACTGGCGGACCGGTGCTGATCAGAAGGCTCGATGCCTCGATAAATATGACTGACTTCAAATATCGCTAGATCTGAAAGTCCCCGGTCAGCATTGCGTTTGGCAGCAGCCAACAGGCTTGGGAGCAGGCTCGGGCGCATATCCGACATATCTGAGGCAATTGGATTGGCCAATATCAAATCATCTTGCCCGCCGCCAAAGGCGGTTGCGTGATCGTGGGGAATGAAGGAGTAGCAAACGGCCTCACTCATGCCGCGGGTGGCGAGCGCCCGTCGTGAGTTGCGGGTTCTTAGCTGACCAGTCGTCAGGATTTTTTTGCCCACGGCCGCCAATGCCGGCAGGGGTTGCGGTTCGATATTGTTGATACCGCGAATGCGCATAATTTCTTCAACCAGATCGGCCTTGCCATGCACATCTGGGCGATTGCCTGGAACTTTCACTTTGAGCATTTCGCCTGACCCGGAAACTTCGAACCCAAGGCGTTGCAAGATCGCCGCTGAATCTTTGCTGGACACCGCTGCGCCGGTTAAACGTTCGGCTTCTGAGACCGGGTAGTCGATAGTCAGATCAGGTTCGGGAATGCTACCAGCGCACAAGGACTGGGTTGGTTCTCCACCGCAAAGATCAATCACCAACTGGCTGCCATACTCCAAACCGGGCAAGGCGAACGCCGGATCGACGCCGCGCTCGAAGCGATAACGCGCGTCTGTTATTATGCCGAGCTCCCGTCCCGTTTTGGCAATGGTCAGTGGATCCCACAATGCAGATTCAACCAACACGTTCACGGTGTCCAAACCGCAACCGGAATCTTCGCCCCCGACAATACCGGCCAGGGATTCGGGGCCGTTTTCGTCGGCGATGACAAAATGATCGGTGGTTGGCGTATAAGTTTTGCCATCCAGAGCGAGCAACTCCTCCTCTCCCGATGCACGACGTATGGCCAAATTTCCCTTGACTTTGTCAGCATCAAAAACATGCAACGGGCGGCCACGGTCAAAAGTGACATAGTTGGTAATATCGACAAGCGCCGAGATGGGCCGCAGGCCAATGGCCTTCAGCCGTTGTTGCATCCATTTTGGCGATGGACCGTTTTTGACGTTGCGGATGAGACGCAATCCAAAAGCCGGGCAAAATTTTGCCGCGCCATCGGCACTAAGATCAACGCTGACCGGGCACGGGCCTTGTCCGCCGACTTCGGCAATTTCTGGTGAAATAACTTTTCCAAGCCCAGCAGCAGCCAAATCTTTGGCAATGCCAGCGACCCCCAATGCATCAGGACGATTGGGTGTAATGCCAATTTCGATGACCGGGTCGTTGAGACCCGCATAATCTGCAAATGCTGAACCAACGGGGGCACCCTCTGGCAAATCAATTATACCGTCGTGCTCGTCCGACAATTCCAATTCGCGTTCCGAACACATCATTCCATGAGACTCAACCCCGCGGATGTTGCCAACGCCAAGCGTGATATCGATTCCGGGAACGTAAGTGCCTGGCCCTGCAAAAGCACCGACCAGACCTGTGCGGGCGTTGGGAGCACCGCAGACAACCTGAATTGGCGTACCATCTCCTGCAGAACCGAGATCGACGCTCAATACCTGCAGTTTATCGGCATCGGGGTGCGGTTCGGCGGTCAGAACCCGGGCAATGGTGAAGGGCTGGAAAGCTGAGCGGTCATCAACCTCTTCGACTTCGAGGCCAATCATCGTCAAGGTTTCAACGATTTCATCAAGTGAAGCCTGAGTGTCGAGATGGTCCTTCAACCAGGAAAGCGTGAACTTCATTTTGCAGCCTTTTGCGCCGTGCGGGATTTGCCGCGAGATTTCTTTGCGGAGGGTATTTTTTGAGTGGTTTGCAGGCTGAGTTTGCGCAAGCGCTTGTCCCTTGCCTTACGGCGTTTGGTCAATTGATCAAAGATCAAAAAGCCAATTTCGAGACCGTCATCTTCGTTGTCTTCCATTTTCAACGGCGCCTTGATGAACGTCAGGGATAGTTGTGATGCATGCATGGCCTGTGCAACCGGATTGCCGTTTTCCAACACGCCATCCAGCCGCAACACGTCGCCTTCTCCTGGGATCAGGGCCAACACCTTCATCATTCCAACGGAGGTAAAGTGGAGGATCTCCAGTTTTTCGGTTTTCACGTCGACGGACTTTTGCAGAGAAAAGATGTGCTTTGCGACTTCCTGCGCGGTTTCTTCCGCTTGGTTGTCGCAGGACGCTTTGTTCCAGTCCTTCGTCTTTGGAGCCGCACGCTGTCCGGTGCGCAATTCGGCCGCCATGTGGGCAAAATTACCTTGCAGCAGGGCTGCGTCAGAAAAACGGCTCATTGGCTCAATCCTCCAAATAATGTTGGCATGTCGAGAGGACGAAAACCGTAATGGTCAATCCAGCGCTGATCCGCCTCAAAGAAAGGCCGCAAGTCTGGCATTCCGTATTTCAACATGGCAATTCGGTCGATGCCAATACCCCAGGCAAAGCCCTGATACACATCCGGGTCCAACCCACCGGCCCGCAATACATTGGGATGCACCATGCCCGAACCCAAAATTTCCATCCAGTCATTGCCTTCACCCAATTTCACCTCACCGCCGGAGCGGTCACATTGCACATCAACTTCAAGACTGGGCTCAGTGAATGGGAAAAAGGAAGGGCGGAACCGCATGTCAATGGAATCAACTTCAAAGAAAGTCTTGCAGAATTCCATCAGAGTCCATTTGAGATTTGCAATATTGGTCTTTTCATCAACAACCAGACCTTCCAGCTGATGGAACATCGCCGAATGGGTTGCATCTGAATCCTGTCGGTAGGTTTTTCCGGGGATGACGATGCGAATGGGTGGCTTTTGAGTTTCCATTGTGCGGATTTGAACTGGAGACGTGTGGGTGCGCAACACGCGGCGTTCGCCATTTTCATCTGGATTGAGGAAGAACGTGTCGTGCATCTCCCGCGCCGGGTGACCTTCTGGAAAATTCAATGCCGTGAAATTGTAATAGTCGGTTTCGATGTCGGGACCTTCTGCAATATGAAAACCCATATCTGAGAAGATTGCGGTGATTTCATCCATCACCTGGCTAATTGGGTGAATTCGACCGGTCTCAATCGGATTGGGGCGAACCGGCAGGGTGACATCAACCTTTTCAGTAGCAAGGCGGGCTTCGATGTCGGCGCGCTTGACCACTTCGCGTCGCGTGGTGATGGCGTCAGCAATCCGGTTTTTGAGGCCATTGAGGGCTGGCCCCATGACCTGCCGCTCTTCCGGGCTCATTTTGCCGAGAGTTTTCATCTGCTGGGAAACCGAACCCTTCTTGCCCAGCGTTGTAATCCGTACCTGTTCGAGCGCGGCTTCGTCAGCGGCGGCGTCGATCTGCGCCAATATACCGGATTCCAGCGTTTCAATTTCACTCATCAAATTCAGCCCTTAAACAAAAGAACCCGCGTCAGCGTGCAGCTGCCACGGGTTCCAAATCTACGTCGGTCAATTGGAAGCGCGGTCAGCTTTTGACTGCGGCTTCAAATGCGTTCGGCGTTGTATCTTTAAGATATTCCAGCGCGTTCTTCGCTGAAGCAACAACGGCTGCAAATGCTTCCGGTTGATTGACCGCCATATCCGACAGGTTCTTGCGGTCCACTTCAACGCCAGCCTTTGTCAGACCGTCGATGAGGCGCGAATAGGTCAAGCCATGCTCGCGAGCCGCAGCGTTGATGCGCTGGGTCCACAGGCTGCGGAAATCGCGCTTGCGTGCCTTGCGGTCACGATATGCATATTGCTGGGCTTTTTCGACAGCTTGTTTGGCCACCTTGATCTGGGTGCGGCGGGCGCCGTAATAGCCTTTGGCTTTCTTGAGAACTTTTTTGTGTTTGGCGTGGGCGGTTACACCGCGTTTAACTCGGGCCATGATCTAACTCCTGATGATTCGGTGTACGGTTTACTTGCCTGCGTAGGGCATAAATTTCTTGACGATGCGGGTATCTGGCTCTGAAAGAACCATGGTACCGCGGGCATTGCGCAGAAATTTGTTGGACCGCTTGATCATGCCGTGCTGTTTACCAGCCTGGGCAACCGTCAGTTTGCCGGTTCCTGTAACTTTGAAGCGTTTTTTAACGCTCGACTTTGTCTTCATCTTGGGCATTTTGCACTCCTTGTTCATTGCAAAAGGGCCCGGATTGTGGGCTTTGGCAACGAGTTGGTTCGGTTGAAAACGAGCGAGCCTGATGAGATGGCCCCCTCCTGCATTTCGAGCAGCCAAGGCATGCCCTGCCTGTCTGCTCCGTAAGCAGCGGTGTCCTAGACCTAATGTGAGATAAACGCAAGTCTTTACCTGCTTCAATGCTTCGGTTTAATCAGTGCCCATGACCGAACTTTCATTTCGTACAGTATTGCGCCGATCTATGGGTGCCTTGCCATGGATTCTGGCTGTGATGATTTTTGTCGGTCAGCCAGCCAATGGTCAGGAAAATCCTGCAATTCCGAATTTCTGGGATCCGCAAGAACGATTCATCAAACCAAACGTAAAAGACCTGCCACGGCTGCGGTTTTTGACAACAACAGACTTTGCGCCATTTTCCTACCTGGACAAGGACAAACGCCTGACCGGGTTTCACGTTGACCTGGCGCGAGCCATCTGTCGGGAGCTGGAAGTTCTGCCGGTGTGTCAGATTCAAGCAATTCCCTTTGACGAACTGGAAAAACAACTGGGGGATGGTGGCGGAGAAGCAATAATCGCGGGGTTAGCGGCAAATCGGATAACCCGCCAAAAATACACGTTTTCTCGCCCCTATTTCTGGTTGCCTGCGCGATTTGTTGCGCAAAAATCTGATGATTACTCAGAGCCGCTGTCTGAATCCCTGAATAATCAGGAAGTTGGGGTTGTCGATGGAACAAGTCATGCGGCAATGGCGCTGGCAAAATTTGGCACTATTAGGGTCCGGTTGTTTGAGACTCAGGAAGCAGCCTTGCTGGCCTTGCAGGATAAAAAGATTGCCGCCGTATTTGGTGACGGTCTGGCGCTGTCTTATTGGCTCCAGAGGGGTAGGGCAGAGGCGAATTGTTGTAAATTTGTTGGTGGCCCCTATTTGTCGACCGATTATCTCGGCAATGGTCTGGCCATTGCTATTGCCAAGGAGGATCGAGCTTTGCAGAATGCTTTGAACTATGCGCTTCGCGCCATAAATGATCGCGGAAAGTTTGCCGAACTCTATCTGCGCTATTTTCCAATCGGTCTCTTTTAGCCCGAATCATCAGATTTCAGAAATGGCACACTGAGAGACCACCCCAATTTCGTTGGGCGTTCGTCCTGCCATTGAGGCAATCCAATTTGCATGTCCTCGTGTCCGGCCGATGGTTGTTCAACATAAGTCCCGAACAAACGGTCCCACCAGGGCAGGTTGAAGCCATTATTTGAATTGGTTTCATTTGATCGCACCGAATGATGTACCCGGTGCATGTCGGGGGTGACCAATATCATCCGCAACAGCCGATCAAACCCCAGAGGCAGCTTTGTATTCGAGTGATTGAACATGGCCGTACCGTTGAGTACGATTTCAAATAATATAACGGCAACGGCTGGCGCACCAAGAACCAGCACCCAGGCGACCTTCCATCCCATCGACACAATTATCTCGATCGGATGAAACCGAATAGCTGTAGTGACATCAAAGTCTCGATCGGAATGATGCATCCGATGGAAGCGCCAGAATAACGGGATCTTATGTGACAGGACGTGGGACAGCCAAACTGCAAAATCCAATACGATGAGGCTGATAATAATCGACAACCACAATGGAACTTCCATCAGATTGAACAGGCCGATCTGACGGCTTCCGGCCCAAAAGGCCAGACCAACTGCTGCTGCGGGAAACAGTAATCTGACCAATACTGAATCGACCACAACAATGGCAATATTGGTGAACCAGCGATTTGCCTTTGAAACTGTTAGTTTCCGCCTCGGGCGCAGTATTTCGCTGATCGCAAACAATGCAAATAAACTGCCAAAAGCGGCGAGCCGGATTGTGCTTTCATGGTTGGCAATCAGATCCTGCATGTCATCAGGAGGATTGATGTCGGGCTCGGGCGGCAAGCTCAAGCGCGGCGCAGGTAAGTTTGTCGATGGACAGGTGATTGCGCAGCAATTGCAACAAACGCACTTCCTCAGCTGAAACGCTCAGATCAGCGGCAGCAATTTCAGCGGCGAGCACATAGGCGGTCTGCTGCAGGTTTTCGGGCAATGCCGCTGTAAAGCCGAGGATGGTCTCCAGCCCCTCTTCTTCCTGAAGAATGTCGCGACAGGTCTTGGCAGCGTTGACCAGTTGGTCACTGTTGTAGCCGTCAAAGATCGGAAGGGTTTTGACCACATTGCCAATGCGCAGCATTTCCGTTTCGTCCATATTCCGATCAACGGCAGAGATCGCCACCATGACGAAAACGAGGGTATCCTGCACCGAAATTGCGTTCATTGAGGGCGTGTCCTGTAGTTGAAAAATGATAGGTTCAAACTATGGTGCCGGGCGGCGAGTTTCAATGCTATTATGCATTGTACTGGCGGTTGACGATTGCGGTGGGCTTCCATAGGTTCCGCGCGCTGCCTGATGCAGCCGATTTTTCCCGATTTACAGGCCTCGTTATGACCAATCCTGCCTTCCCAACCCTTGATCTTTCGCCCGAACTCGTCGAGGCGGCCAAGGTGAGTAAGGCCTGGCCGTTTGAGGAAGCTCGGAAGATTCTGAAACGCTATCAGCGCGAGGGTCTGCCAGAAGAAGTGATATTTGAAACTGGATATGGTCCTTCCGGGCTGCCACATATCGGTACCTTTGGTGAAGTTGCCCGTACCACGATGGTGATCAATGCATTTCGCCTGGTCACCGAGGATAAAGTGAAAGTCCGGCTCATCTCGTTTTCGGACGATATGGACGGCATGCGAAAAATTCCAGACAACGTGCCAAACCAGGACATGTTGAAGGGCCATCTGGGCAAGCCGCTCAGTGTGGTTCCAGATCCATTCAGCAATGAGCACAGTTCCTTTGCGGCCCACAATAATGCCAGGCTGCGGGCCTTTCTTGACCAGTTTGGGTTTACCTATGATTTCATCTCTTCCACCGATTACTACAAGGGTGGCCTGTTCGATGAAATCCTGAAGAAATGCGCTGAAAAGTACGATGAGATCATGGCTGTGATGCTGCCGACGCTTGGCGAAGAACGCCGGGCGACCTATAGCCCATTTTTGCCAATTTCGCCGAAAAGCGGTGTCGTCCTGTATGTGCCCATGAAAAACGTTGATGCTGAGGCAGGCACAATCACATTTGACGATGAAGACGGTGAGGAAGTCACACTTCCGATCACCGGCGGGAATGTCAAATTGCAGTGGAAACCGGATTTTGGCATGCGTTGTGCGGCGCTGGGTGTCGACTATGAAATGTATGGCAAGGACCACCAGAACAACAGCAATCTCTATGACAAGATTTGCCGAATCCTGGGCGCTCGTGCCCCCGAGCACTTTATTTATGAATTGTTTCTGGATGAAAATGGCGAAAAGATTTCGAAATCCAAGGGCAACGGAATCACCATGGAGGAGTGGCTTAAATACGCTTCTCCCGAAAGCCTTTCGCTGTTCATGTATACCAAGCCCAAAACTGCAAAACGTTTGTTTTTTGACATCGTGCCAAAGCAGGTGGATGAATATTTTCAACATCTGGCGGCAGTTCATGACGCTGAACCAAAAGCCAAGTTGAATAATCCGACTTGGCATATTCATGCGGGCAATCCGCCGAGGATCTCACTGCCGGTATCGTTCTCAATGCTGCTCAATCTGGTCAGCGCGTCCAATGCCTCAGATAAGGAGACTTTATGGGGTTTTATCAGTCAGTACGATGCGGCGGCGACACCACAAAGTAACCCAAAGCTGGATGAGTTGGTCGAATATGCGATCAGCTACTACGAGGATTTTGTTAAGCCGAACAAGAGTTATAGATCCCCCAGCGACCAGGAACGGTCGGCGATGGAAGATCTGGCAACGCGGCTTTCAGCCATGCAGGACGATGCGGACGGCGAGACTTTGCAGACAGAAGTCTATTCCGTTGGCAAGGATCACGGTTTTGAAAATCTGCGCGAATGGTTTCAGGCGCTCTATCAAGTATTGCTGGGCCAGGACCAGGGACCGCGATTTGGAAGTTTCGTGGCATTGTATGGCAAGCAGCAAACCGTCAAGATGATCAGAGAAACCCTGGCCTAGCTCGACCGGAATTATTGGCTGGCCCAAATGATGCGGGCCACCCAGTCGAGCTCTTCGATTTTGATTGTACGATTTTCGTGCTCGGGATTGAGAGATTCCAGTTCCAGATTTTTGGCCGTCTGACGCGCGAGTATCTTGGCAAGGACTTCGCCTTCAATCGTGCGTACGACGACGCGGTCACCGCGTCTGAGGGAACTCGTAGGCGAAACAATTATCTGGTCCCCGTCGCGGTACAGCGGCAGCATGCTGTCGCCCTGGATTTCCAGAGCGTAGATTGAGTCGTCGCCCCTATTTGGGAAATCAACGGCGTCCCAACCATCTCCGGATGGCAGTCCGGCCTCATCAAAAAATCCGCCACTGCCGGCTTGGGCCAGTCCTATCAAGGGAACCGACCCGGCCCATTTTGGGGCGGATGTTGGATCTTCGGCAAAGCCATTTCGATTTAGATGTGAAAATTCAACACTGTAGTCACCGCTGCTTTGCGCCAACAACAATGCGAAGTGATCGATCTCAATCCCGGTTGCCGCCATTATCTTCGATAGTGATTCTGTCGATGGCCAACGCAGGCGACCGTCCGAGGCCGTGCGTTTGGATTTATTAAAAGTTGTTGGGTCCAGTCCAGCACTTCTTGCGAGTCTGGATACCGAGATGTCATTTTGCTGCGCCAGCGCGTCAATGGCCGACCACACCTGCGCGTGCGTAAACATAACCGGCCTTGACCTCCAGACTGTCGAAACAGGAATATTGTCCTATGTTACGTTTAACCCATCGTGCTGTCCAGTCGTCGATGCGACCTGGGGATAAGGCATATATCAGCGCCTTTGCAGGAAGATACTGTTTGCTATCATCCTTGCCGTTCAGGCTGCCTGATCGTTTGCAAAACGATTGTAAAACGTGTCGCCATTGGCGGCCATTTCATTGATCAGTGGAGTGGGAGCAAAGTGAGAGCCATATTTTTTGGCCAGTTCTTCAGCCCGCAAACGGAAGTTTTCCAACCCTGTTTCGTCAATAAACGAAAGCGGGCCGCCAGTGTAGGGCGCAAAGCCAAAGCCTAGAATGGCACCCACATCTGCTTCGCGAATATCGCTGACGACACCTTCCTCCACAGTTCGAGCGGCCTCCATGGCGATGGTATAGAGATAGCGGTCCTTTAGGTCCTGGACTAGTACGTCGTCTGCTGACAGCTGTGGGTACAACTCCTTCAATTCGGGCCACAACGCGGCTTTTGCTGGCTTGGGTGGATAGTCATAGAACCCTTTTCCGACCTTTTTACCGAGTCGGCCGTGATCGTCGACCAACGTGTTGATCAATGCGATGTGGCGTGGATCCTCCGCGCCTTCACCCAGATCCGCAATCGTTTGTTTGATGACTTTTTGCGACAAGTCGATGGCGACCGCGTCGTTCAACGTCAGTGGTCCAACCGGCATTCCTGCCATTTTGGCGACATTGTCGATCATCGGAACAGGAACGCCTTCGATCAGCATATTCCAGGCTTCGCTCAGGTATCGCATGACGCAGCGATTGACGTAGAAACCACGGCTGTCGTTGACCACAATCGGCGTTTTCTTGATTGCCATCACGTAATCGACAGCCATTGCCAGTGCTTCATCGCCGGTCTGTTCGCCCATGATGATTTCGACCAGCATCATTTTGTCGACGGGTGAAAAGAAGTGAATGCCGATAAATTTTTCAGGATTTTTTGACGCTTTTGCCAAATCGCTGATTGGAATTGTCGACGTGTTGGAGGCGAAGATGCAACTGTCCGCGGTAGCCGCGTCAGTTTGCTCGGTGACCGTTTTCTTGATGGCTTTGTCTTCAAACACTGCCTCAACAATCAAGTCACAGTCATTGAGTTTGTCATAATCGGTTGTTGCCGTGATCAAATTCAAAAGGGCTTGCTTTTTTTCTTCGGTCGAGTGGCGGTGTTTGATCGCCTTATCCAGCAGACCCTCAGAATATGATTTGCCCTTTTCTGCGGCTTCCTGATCGCGGTCGATCAGGACTACTTCCATGCCTGCTTTGGCGGTGACATAGGCGATACCGGCGCCCATAAATCCAGCACCGATCACGCCGACCTTTTTGATAGACGCTGTTTCCACATCGGGACGCCGCGCGCCCTTGTTGAGCTCCTGCATGTTGATGAACAGCGAACGGACCATCGCGCGGGCTTCCGGAGTGGTCAGCGTGTGGGCAAAATAGCGGGCTTCCACTTTAAGTGCCGTGTCCATGGGAAGTTGCAGGCCTTCATAGACGCATTTCATGATGTTGATTGCGTTTGGATAATTACCGTAGGATTCCTTGCGCAGGATGGCATTGCCAGCTGCCAGCATTTGCATTCCTGTTGGTGACCAAAGATTGAGTGGTGCTTTGAACCCTTTCTGATCCCAGGGGGCAGCGGGCTTCAATCCGTCTCGAATCAACTGCATTGACCGCTCAATAAGTTCGGCAGCCGGAACAATCTCATGAACGAGATTGAGTTGCTTGGCTTTTTTGGGTCGCTGGTTCTTGCCCTGCAGCAGCATCTGCACCCCATCCTGTGGATTGACCAGGCGTGCAATACGTTGTGTGCCACCACCGCCGGGCAGAAGACCGACTTTGGCTTCCGGCAGACCCAGCGTGATGGATTCGTCGTCGCTCAGCACGCGGGCGTGGCAGGCGAGAGCAATTTCAAAACAGCCACCGAGTGCGGTTCCGTTGATGGCGGCAACCCAGGCCTTTCTACCTGTTTCCAGCCGGCGCAGCGCCAGACTCAGACGGGAGGAGGCTTCGTAAAGCATGGCCATCGCTTTTTGTGCGTCTTTGGACTTTTCCTCGGCGTAGGTTCCCAACATGGACTGCAGCATGGTCAGGTCGGCACCGGCTCCAAATGCCTTCTTGCCGGACGTGATGACCGCCCCTTTGATGGAATCGTCACTCTCGACTTGCTCGATCAGAGCTTCCAACTCATCCATGACAGTCGCATCGATGACGTTCATCGATTTTTCGGGCATGTCCCAGGTAATCAGGGCAATGCCATCGGAATCAGTCTCAACGGTAAAATTCTTCATCTGACTTTCCCTCACACGCGCTCGATGATTGTAGCGGTACCCATGCCAGCACCGATACAAAGGGTCACCAGAGCTGTGTTCTGATCACGCCGCTCCAGCTCATCCAAAACGGTTCCGAGGATCATCGCGCCAGTTGCACCAAGTGGATGACCCATGGCAATGGCGCCGCCACAGACATTGATTTTATCATGGGGGATTTCGAAGGCCTGCATGTAGCGCAACACCACCGAAGCAAAGGCTTCGTTAAGGTAACTACTCAGCTACCCTATTTCTGCTGCCATTAGGTGCGACAATTTGA
>JAALLE010000111.1 GCA_011087605.1 Hyphomicrobiales bacterium | reverse complement strand
TCAAATTGTCGCACCTAATGGCAGCAGAAATAGGGTAGCTGAGTAGTTACCTTAATATTATGAATTTCGTCTTCGCCGGTTGTAGACAGGTTTACAGCTAGAAGTCCCTGTGCCTGGTCAGACAAGGCGACCAGATCATGGATTTTGACTGTGGCTTCGAGATTGCTGGTCTTTGTCGCGTAACTGCCATTTAGCGCGGTGTGGAATTGTGCATTCCCAAGGCGCAGCCGTTCAAATTCTAGGCCGTTTTGATTGCGCTGGACGTTACCCGACAACAACACATTGCTCTTTAGCAGCCCGTCCAACGCATCAGACGCAAGACTGATTTTCCGCGCTGTGCCGTCAAGATTGATGTTGAATCCACCGACCAGAAAGTCCACTTCACCATCTGCCTGCAGATCCGCCTGTCCCTCAAGGGGGCGCTGGGCGAGACCAGAAAACGCCGCAAGTTCTTTCAGAGCCAGTTGTGTGACGCCGGTATAGGTGAGGCCCGTTAACTTGCCAGACGTGGACAGGTCAAGTGCGTGTGACAACAGTTTCAATTGGTCGAGCACTATCGGCTGGCCCGCCTGCCAATTACCGTCGCCTTGAAAGCTTGCTGATGATCCAACTGCTTTTGCGACATTTGGATCGTCAATTATCAAGCCATCCAGTTGTCCGCGGGTGGCAAATGTAAACTGACGTTGTGAGGCGATTTTTGCATTGGTTACAACACCAGAGGCGACGAACGTGCTGTCTCGCACTGACAATCCAGGACGTTCAACATTCTGGGCGACCATGCTTGCCGTCCATCCGCCCTGGCGTTCGACATCGTAGTCAATGTTCAACCGCATCGCATCAAGTTGGGTTTCCCCCCCCCGCCAAAGGCAGGCGGACTTTCTGCGTCTGATTGGGTAGTACCGACATCTCCACCTGAAGCGCGCCCAAAAATCCGTCTGCCAGCAGCCGAGCCCGGCCATCGAGATCCAGATTGCCGGTCTTTATGGCAAAGGATGATATGTCGATAACACCGTCATCACGCAGCAATGCAGTCGCATTTATCTGACTGTTGGTGCCGAAAAATGCCCGATGCTGTTGCGGCAATATTGTGGCCAGAGGACCGGCCAGTTTGGCTGAGACGGTTTGCCCGTTTTCAACGCCAGACAACTTTAGTGCACCTTTGAGAACTGAACTCTGATCAACGTCGAACGCCAGAGTCATGTCAAAGCCGGAAACCGGGCCTTCTCCTGCAACTTCAAGCGAAACTGGCGGACGCTTTTCAATATTCAGCAGGTTTACGAACAAACCGTCCTGCGGTTCAATCAACTGAGCGGCGAGCTTCAACCATTGTTTTTCAGAGCTATAATCTCCCACCAAACTGAGCGTTCCGCCCGCGCCATCCAGCCGTTGCATTTTGACGTCAACGTCCAGCAAGCCGTTTTCCAACGCCAGTTTGCCAACGAAATTGGTTTTGGAAGCCAGCCCAAAAACCGATTCATCTATATCGATCGAATTGATCTCGATCTTTTCCAGCAATACGGAAACCGGAAGGTCGGGCAAGGTGAAGGGTCTGGTTTCTGCAGAAGGTGCCGACTCATCCGGTGCGGGCAGGCGGGAAAGGATGATCGATTCCGCCGACAGGCTTTCAACATCAACTTCACCCAATAGTAGTGACGCGCGCTTCCAGATTAATCGCGGCTTTGAGATGGTCAGCCAGACGCCGCTGCGGTCAGCGAAGGTAATTGAATCCAGCGACACGTCGGAGGACAGGCTTCCGGACAAGCCGTTCAGACCGACACGAAAGTTCTCAGTTGAGATCTTCTCTTCAACAAAGGCGATCAGAGAAGATTTTTCTGCAGCGTCCTGGGCCATCGATGGCGTCGCCAACGAGGAAACCAGCAACAGGAAAAACGCAGCAAACCAGAGTGTCAGAAAGCGCAGCGCATGGCCTCTGTTGTCAATGATCATCAAAATGCCTGGCCGAGACCGGCATAAAGCGCAAAATCTGAATCTCCGGCTGTTTTGTTCAAGGGAAAAGCCACATCAACTCGAATCGGACCAAGACCGGTATAGTAACGCAATCCAACCCCAACGCCGACACTAAGATCTTCGGAAAAATCCACTATTGAGTCCGCGCCGACCGTTCCGGCATCGACGAATGCGACGGCTCCGAAATTGCCGATTATTTTTTGCCGCAGTTCCAACGACGTTTCAAACAGCGACTTGCCGGCAGTTTCATTGCCCATGGCATTGACAACACCAATACCCTTATAATCGTAGCCGCGGATGGAACTGCCACCACCGGCGTTAAACAGAAAACTTGGTGCGGATTGGGAAATTCCCTGTCCATAGACTGAGCCCAGTTTCACCCGGCCAGCAATGACTGTTCGGGCTTCGGCGTCTACCGCCTGATATCCTCGAACTTCGGATTCAAAACGCGCTCCGGGGTTGGAATACTGCCATTCATAAAATGGTTTGGCATTGAAACGCGCATAGATTCCGGCCGTCGGGTCCAATTTATTGTCCCGGCCATCGTACAGCACGTCTCCCTCAAGGCCGATTGTTGTAAAGTCACGCTCGCCAAAACTGTCATCAAAACGGCTGACTTCAGCAAATATGCCGCCCGACAGGGTAATTTCATCCGACCAGTAATTTATAACGTGTGTCGCGCCGCCAAACCCCGATTCTTCATAGGAATCATTGTATTCGTGCTTTGCGTAGGCGTTGGCGGTCAAATCGGTATCAGGCGAGAAAATGCCGGGTTTGGTAAATTTGGCTGCCAGTGAATAATCGTATTTGTCCAAATCCTGCGAGGCTCCGATGCCGCTAAACTTTGCGTCGAGACGCAGTCGTTCTGCTTTTCCAAACAGGTTGCGGTGCAGCCAATAAGCTTCGACTCCGGCACCATCGACGCTCGACATCGACGCGCCGACACCAATGCGCCGCAGGGCTCTTTCCTTCGCGACCAATTGCAGCGGTAACATACCGTCTGCCGAAACAGTTTTTGCCTCTTTAACTTTTCGAGTTGAGAACACCCCCAGTCGGTCGAGGCGCCTGTAGGCGCTTTTGATATCGTCGGGGTCGTATTCCTGCCCGGGCTGCAGGTCCGCCATATAGGCGACGAATTCTGGATCCATGTCTTCGGCGCCACGCACAACCAGTTCGCCATAGGCGGCTTTTGGACCAGACTGTAATTCAAGCGTGACGTTTAACAACTGATTGGGATGATTGGCGATCGCGGTTTTGTCCAGCAGTGCTGCGGTGGGATATCCCTGTTGTCGCCAGGCTTCAATCGAAACATCTGTTGCGCGTTTGATAACGTCGGCGCGGGCTACCTGTCCAGTTTCGAACCCAACATCCTGCGGTGTCTCAACCTGATCAGCCGGGTCGAATGTTTCCGGTGCCATATTGATGATGGAAGTTCGGCCCAACAAATACCCTGCTCCGGGATCTACCGTTACAAGCAGGCTGGACCGTTTGGGCAGTTCGGTGCCGGTTTCCAGATCGGAGACTTCGCGTCCGTTCAGCTGGATGGATATTTCCCCGGCATAGCGACCGGAATTATACAGTGCTGCCAATATCCGGCGGTAGTCTCCTTTCGCGCGGGCAATCAGACCGGCGGACCCTCCAACCGGCTTGTCTTTTCCGCGCCAAAGCTCTGAAGCTGCCTGAATGGCATTGCCAATCTCTTCGGGAGTTGTCTCAGAGACGTCAACTTCAACATCATAATAGTGAGGATCAATCAGGTCGGTCTGTTGATCTTCGTCGCAGGGCTCAATCAAACAGGTGCCAAATAACTCCAGTGCTTTGGCCGGTTCAACCCACACTGGGGATATCGTGGAATAGGCAAAAATCGCCGTTGTTGCGGCGTATCGCAATTTGGACAATCTACTCGACAACTCGTGGCCCAATCCCTGGCTTAAATACCGTTTAGCGATCCCGCAGAAGTCTGGGTCAGCTTTTGTGAAGTTAGTATAGTTGGTTAAGGTTAAAAAGCCTATCGCCTGAGGAATTCTCGAACTTATCATTAACAAAATGCAAATTCGTTTGAATGATGAGAGAATACTCGAATTTTGCAAATGAATTCAATGTTTTGCAGCGCAGGATCAAGATAAGCTATGGTTTAGGTAACTTGGATTTGAGTGTTGATTTAGTGGTCGTCAGTCGCCCTTGTGGTTAATTGTGGCGTCAATCATGGCAAAAGCGTGTGTCACAAATAGGGAGACTGGACAAAACCAACTTTAATCTGATGACCGAGGACTGGTTGACAAGCGGTTGGTTGGCGGGGCATTTACTTATCATGTTAAGTTTCTTGCAACGGTCGCGAATTTGATGTTGAATCGGTCCAAAGCTCTGGTGCTTGATTTTGGCGGCGTGGTGACACGGACGCTGTTTGAAACTCATCATTTGAGCGAACAGGCGCTGGGTCTGCCTGCCGGTTCTCTCACGTGGCGCGGGCCTTTTGATCCCGACAGCGATCCACTGTGGAAGTCGATGCAGGCGGATCAAATCAGTGAGCGTGACTATTGGAATAAACGTACGCTGCAGGTTGCAAAGATGATCGGCGAAGACTGGTCAACCATGTCGGATTTTGTCAAAGCTGCTCGTGGGGCTGATCCCGAACCTGTCATGCGGCCGGAAGCTTTGGAGAGCATTGAAATTGTTCGCCGTGCAGGTGGAAAACTGGCAATCCTGTCGAATGAGTTGGATCTGTTTTATGGCGCAGAATTTCGCCGCAAACTGCCTTTCATGAAACATTTTGATGCTATCATTGACGCCACCTATACCAATATTTTGAAACCCGACCCGCGCGCCTATGCATCCTGCTGCGAAGCTCTGGAACTTGCAGCCTCGGACTGTGTGTTTGTTGATGACCAGATGCGCAATATTCGTGGTGGGGAAGCATTTGGCATGCAATGCGTGCACTTTGATGTATTGAGACCAAAAAAGAGCTATGCTGAGGCCTTGCAAAAGCTCGGCCTGGCGAAAGATTAGTAGAGGACAGTGTGATGAAAGACTCAAACTATCTGAAGGAAATGAATGCCCGCCATTTGTGGCATCCCATGGCGCATCCAGCCGACAGTTTGCAAAACCTGCCAACCATCATCACCGGTGCTCAGGGCGTTCGAATAAAGGACGTGGATGGTCATGAGGTGATCGATGCCGTTGGCGGATTGTGGAATGTCAATCTCGGCTTTTCCTGCGAACCGGTCAAAAAGGCGATTGCCGATCAGCTTGATATATTGCCCTATAATTCAATCTTTCGCGGCACGACCAACAACGCGGTTATTGAACTTTCTGACATGCTGCAGGAGTTTTTTGCCCCAGATGGACTTACCCGGGCATTTTTTACGTCTGGTGGATCAGACAGTGTTGAAACCGCCCTGCGGCTGGCACGGCAATTTCACAAAGTGCGTGGTGAAAGCGGGCGGACGAAATATCTCAGCCTCAAGAAAGGTTATCATGGCACGCATTTTGGTGGCGCCAGCGTCAATGGCAATGCCAATTTCCGCAATGCCTATGAACCACTAATGCCGGGTTGTTTCCACATTCCGGCGCCCTACACATATCGCAATCCGTTCAATGAAACCGACCCACAGAAACTGGCGCAACTTTGTCTGGCGGCCTTGCAGGACGAGATTGCTTTTCAGGGTGCCAATACGATTGCAGCATTTATTATGGAACCGGTGCTCGGGGCAGGGGGGGTTATGCCGCCGCATGAAAGTTTCATGCCGGGTGTACGAAAAATTTGCTCCGACAACGGCATCCTGCTGATTGCAGATGAAGTTATCACGGCATTTGGTCGGACCGGCTCATGGTCGGGTTCGCGTCATTGGGGGGTGCAGCCCGACTTCATGTGTACGGCCAAGGCAATCACCAACGGATATTTCCCGTTTGGTGCTGTGATGATTGCCGATCATGTGGCGCAAGTATTTGAAAATGATGAAAGCGGCAAGGCGGCCATTGGGCACGGCTATACTTATTCTGGCCACCCGGTCGGGGCTGCTGCTGCAATTGCGTGTCTGAAAGAAACCCAACGGTTGAAAGTCAATGAAAATGCCGCTGCCCGCGGAACAGAACTTTTCGATGGAGTTCTCCAACTTTACACCAAACATGAACTTGTAGGTGATGTGCGCGGCGGTGTGGGCATGATGACAGCCCTGGAATTGGTATCGGATCGCGAAGCCAAAACACCAATCGACAAGGCGACGATCGGCAGAGTGCAGGAGCTGGCTTACAAGGCCGGGGTCATGGTTCGGGTTTCCGGCCCGAACATCATCCTGTCGCCACCGCTGGTGCTGAGTAAACAGGATGCTGCCGCCATTATATCTACGCTGGATGAAGCCTTGTCGGGTGCGACGAACGGCGATTAGCGGCGGCCAGCGGCGGACAGCGGCGGACAGCGACGAATCGTGGCGAAGAGCAGCGTTTGCCGGTGACCGGACCCATAAGAGTATTTTCCATTTTGAAGTTGTTTTGATGAATCCACTACGCGGCATTGCCCTGAAAATAATTTCCGTCTCCATATTCGTGGTGATGGCGACCTGCATCAAGGCGGCGGCGGTTCATGTGCCGCCCGGCGAGACGGTATTCTTTCGCTCACTGTTTGCGGTGCCTGTCATTCTGATTTGGTTGGTCTGGCAACATGATCTGGCGCATGGATTGGAAACCAAAAATTTTATGGGCCACTTCTGGCGCGGCTTGGTGGGCACCACTGCGATGGGACTGGGCTTTACCGCGCTCGGCCTGTTGCCGCTGCCGGAGGTCACGGCGTTGGGATATGCAGCACCAGTTCTGACGGTTGTCTTTGCGGCGATGTTTTTGGGAGAGCAGGTGCGCGCTTTTCGCTTGTCGGCTGTCGGTTTGGGATTGATTGGCGTGGTGATAATTCTGTCGCCACGATTGACGGTGTTGAGCGTTGAAGCAGCTGACAAAATGTAAGCAATTGGAGCATTGCTGATGTTGATGGGGGCAGTTTTTATGGCGCTGGCCCAGGTGTTTGTGCGAAAGCTGGTGGGTACAGAAAGCACCGCCGCGATTGTTTTCTATTTTTCCATCACCGCAACACTGCTTTCGCTGCTTACCATTCCCTTCGGCTGAGTCATTCCAACCTGGACTGAAGCAGGTCTGTTGATTGCCGCAGGTTTGTTGGGCGGAGTTGGTCAGATTTTGCTGACGACGTCTTATCGGTTTGCAGATACATCGGTGATCGCACCATTTGAATATACGTCAATCCTGCTGGCTGTTGTGATCGGATATACGGTGTTCGACGAAGTTCCGACTGTCACAGTTCTAGCCGGCGTCTGCCTCGTGATCGGGGCAGGGTTGATCATCATCTATCGCGAACGTCAGCTGGGTCTGGAACGGGCCAGTCAGCGCAAAGTGATGACTCCGCAGGGATGATATCAATTCTCGCAAACCGCACACTTGAGGATGAATGACATCATGGAAGGACATCTTGGGGAATTGATGAAACGGTTTTCCGCGTCGGGCCGGGTCGAATGGATTGGTGTCCGGCTGGAACGTCATGGGGCCGTGAAGTCACTGAAGACATCACCAATAGAATTTACCGGATTGAAGGACGACCGACGCTCTACACCGGGCAAGCGGGCAGTTACTCTCATTCAATATGAACACCTGCCGGTTATCGCCGCTCTGGCGAATGTCGAGGAAGTGCTTCCCGAGTTGCTTCGACGCAATATAGTGGTCAGTGGCATTAATTTGCTGGCGTTGCGCACAACAAGATTTCAGCTTGGCAGTGCGGTATTGCAGGGCAGCGGCCTTTGCGCGCCCTGTTCGAGGATGGAAGCAGCGCTGGGCGAGGGTGGCTACACAGCCATGCGCGGCCATGGAGGTATCACCGCATCAGTTGTCACGCCGGGTCAAATAGCAATTGGAGATATCGTCGAACCGCAAGAGCCTGAATAGGTGAAGGCGCGCGTCACTTAATCTTCGGCAGAATTTTCTTGAAGGCGGCTGTGCCAGCTTTGCCCAACCATTCAAAAACCACCATTTCACTGGTGACAATCCCAACTCCTGCAGCACTCAATCGGTGCAGGCAGGCCTGTTCACTGTCCTGCGTACGAGAGGCCGTGGCATCAGAGGCAACGAACACTTCGTATCCTGCTTCCAGAAGACTGGCAGCCGTCTGAACGACACAGATATGAGCCTCCATGCCAGCCAATACAATTTGATTGCGGCCGAGACTTTTCAGGTGTGCCGAGAATTCCGGATCTTCCATGCAGGAAAAATGCATTTTCTCAAATACCGGACTATCACCCGCTGCTTGGGATATTTCAGGCATGGTTGGTCCCAGACCCTTGGGATATTGCTCGGTGAGCAAAACAGGTACGTCCATTTCGCGGGCCGTCTCGATCAACATGGTGGCGTTTTTTAATGTCCGCGCAGGTGCCAACATGGCCGGGACCAGTCGCTGCTGCATGTCAATAACCACCAAAATACAGTCTTTTGATCTGATAAGCATATTTGGGAAATACCTGAAGATTGAAAGGGAACTTACGCTTGTATCTGGTATACCAAAAACATAATTATTTCAAGGTGAATCATCAATTGCCTTTGTATCTATTTGTAATTAAATAATAATTGTCCATATATTTAAAGATCCAATTCGCGCAATTGCATGGTTGACGCCCAAATTTCTCGATGTATGGTATACCACACATCAAATGGCGGTTGAGAGGCAAATTTGCCCACCGCTTTTGAGGCGGGCGGAGAATTCAAGAATGCAGGGGAGACCACGATACCATGGCAATCGGTGATCAACTCTCCCCCATCGACATCAATTTCACCCTGAAGGATCATACATATGATGTGTTGCGTTCAGCGATCCTGAACATGAACATCTACGAAGAAGGAACCGATCTGCGCCTCGACGAACGACGGCTTGCAGATCAACTGGGGATTTCCCGCACCCCCATTCGTGAGGCATTGGCCCGACTTGCGCAGGATGGACTTGTTCAGATCGTGCCGCGCAAGGGTGTGTTCATTCAACGCAAGTCGATGGACGAAATTCTTGAAATGATTGTCACCTGGGCGGCACTGGAAAGCATGGCTGCGCGACTGGCAACCGAACACGCCAGCGCCAAAGATCTGCGCAATTTGCGCAAATTTGCGCTTAAACATTCTGTCCACGCCGCGCGTGCCGAGTTTGAAGAATATTCTGAAGCCAATATTGAGTTTCACCAATGCATTTTGGACCTTTCCGGCTGTTCGTTGTTAAAAACAACCGCTGACGGCTTGTTTCAGCACATGCATGCGGTGCGCCGACGGGCGATGGGCGAGGCCGATCGGGCGACCAAGTCGGTTGTCGATCATATGGAAATTATTGAAGCACTGGAATCACGCGATGCCGATCTTGCGGGTCGACTGGTGCGCGAACACACAATGAAACTTCATGCCCATGTCCGCGCGACATGGGTGAGAATTGAATCCATGAACCAATCACGAGGCGGCGCCGGTTGAACAACCGGCCCTGTGTCGAAGGAGAATAATGAATGTCGAATGCAACATCAGGTGAGGCAGCTCAGATCGATGGGTTCCACCTTCTGATTGAGGCTCTGAAACTCAACGGCGTTGAAAACATCTACGGTGTGCCGGGTATTCCAATCACCGATCTGGGTCGCATGATGCAGGAAGAAGGCATGCGCGTTTTGTCCTTCAGGCATGAACAAAATGCCGGCAATGCTGCCGCTATTGCCGGGTTTTTGACCAAGAAGCCTGGCGTCTGCCTGACCGTATCTGCACCCGGTTTTCTGAATGGCCTGACAGCTCTGGCCCATGCGACGACCAATTGCTGGCCGATGATTTTGATTTCCGGTTCTTCCGAACGCGAAATCGTTGATCTGATGCAGGGTGACTATGAAGAGATGGATCAATTGGCAATTGCCAAGCCTCTCTGCAAGGCCGCCTATCGCGTGCTGCACGCGGAAGACATAGGCATTGCTGTTGCTCGTGCCATTCGCGCGGCGGTCTCTGGCCGTCCAGGTGGAGTTTATCTCGACATACCCGGTGCCCTTTTGGGCCAGGTGATTGACGAGATTGAAGGAGCCAAGTCGCTGGTCAAAATTATCGACCCGGCGCCTGCGCAACTTCCAGCGCCCGAGGCAGCCTCTCGGGCGTTGGAAGTCATCAAGAGCGCCAAAAAACCACTGATTGTGCTGGGCAAGGGCGCCGCCTATGCCCAGGCTGACGAAGTGATCAAGGAATTCGTTGAAAAAAGCGGCATTCCCTATCTGCCGATGAGCATGGCGAAAGGCCTGCTGCCGGATAACCATCCGCAATCGGCTGGTGCAGCGCGGTCGCTGGTGTTGAAGGAATCTGATGTTGTCATCATGGTCGGTGCGCGGCTCAACTGGCTGTTGTCTCACGGCAAGGGCAGAAGTTGGGGCGAGCCCCACAGCACCCGTTTCGTGCAGATCGATATCGAGCCACGGGAAATGGATTCCAACGTGGAGATCGCAGCACCTCTGGTTGGGGACATTGAATCCTGCCTGTCGGCGCTGATTGATGGTATGGGGGAGAATTTCTCACAACCGCCTTCCGAATGGATCGATGCAGTGCGTGAAAAGCGCGATGCCAACGTGGCTCGCATGGCGCCGACCCTGCAGAATAATGCCTCTCCCATGAATTACGCGGGTGCGCTCGGGGCCATCAAGCGGGTGATCGACAAGAAACCCGAGACTATGTTCGTCAATGAAGGCGCCAATACACTCGATTTTGCCCGATCCATGGTTGACATGCACCGCCCCCGCAAACGCCTTGATGTTGGCACCTGGGGTGTCATGGGTGTGGGCATGGGGACGGCCATCGCAGCCGCAGTCGAAACTGGCCTGCCTGTGTTGGCCGTTGAAGGGGATTCAGCCTTCGGCTTCTCTGGCATGGAGGTCGAAACGATCTGCCGCTACAAATTGCCGATCTGCATAGTCGTTTTCAATAATAACGGCATTTATCGTGGAACCGACCAGAACAGGTCCGGTGGTACTGATCCGGCTCCGACGGTATTCGTCGAAGACAGCCGCTATGACATGATGATGCAGGCGTTTGGCGGCGAAGGCATTTATGCAACCAATCCCGACGAATTGCAGCGCGCCGTGACGGAAGCGCTGGAGTCGGGGAAACCGACATTGATCAACGCCGTGATCGACCCAAAGGCAGGCAAGGAAAGCGGCAATATCGGAAGTCTCAACCCAACAAGTGCAGTAGATGGTGGCATGAGCGCTGAAGCACTTGAAATCTTGAAGAAAAAGGCAGCGCAATGAAAGCTTTAGAAGGAATAAAGGTTCTCGATTTCACCCACGTTCAGTCTGGCCCGACCTGTACTCAACTGCTGGGCTGGTTTGGTGCTGATGTCATCAAGGTCGAACGTCCCGGTGTGGGTGATGCAACCCGCAAACAGTTGATTGATGTACCGGGTGCCGACAGTCTCTATTTTACGATGCTGAATCACAACAAGCGTTCAATTGAGCTGAATTCCAAAAACGAAACCGGCAAAGAAGTTCTTACCCGGTTGATTGAGGAATGTGACGTTTTGGTGGAAAATTTTGCCCCCGGAGCTTTGGACCGCATGGGTTTTTCCTGGGAAAGGATTCAGGAAATCAACCCCCGCATAATAATGGCATCGATCAAGGGATTTGGCCCCGGCAAATACCAGGATTGCAAGGTCTATGAAAACGTCGCTCAATGTGCCGGTGGGTCGGCTTCGACCACCGGATTCAGGGATGGACCGCCACTGGTAACGGGTGCACAAATCGGCGATTCGGGCACCGGATTGCACCTGTGTCTGGGCATCGTTACGGCGCTGTTTCAACGAGAAAAATCCGGTCGTGGACAGAAAGTCTCCTGCGCCATGCAGGATAGTGTGCTGAACCTCGCCCGCGTCAAGCTGCGCGATCAGCAACGTCTGGATGCAGGACCTTTGAAGGAATATTCACAATTCGGCGAGGGCGTTGCGTTTGGTGAAGCGACGCCGCGGGCAGGCAATGATTCCGGTGGCGGTCAGCCGGGGCGTATTTTGAAATGTCTCGGCTGGGAGCAGGATCCCAACGCCTACACTTATTTCATCATTCAGGCCGCGGTTTGGGAAAAGGTCTGTGATGTGATTGGCAAGCCGGAATGGAAAACCCAGGAAGGTTACGCAAAGCCACCCGAACGTCTCGACAAGCTCAACGAAATTTTTGAAACCATCGAGCAATGGACCATGACCAAAAGCAAGTTTGAAGTCATGGACATCTGTAATCCCCATGACATTCCAGTTGGTCCAATCCTGTCGATGAAAGAGATTTCAGAAGATGAAGGACTGTTTGAGACCGGCACGATGGTCAAGGTCGATCATCCTGAGCGCGGACCATATTTGAGCGTTGGATGCCCGATTAAATTGTCCGACAGCGAAGTCGAAGTCACGCGTTCGCCACTGCTTGGAGAGCATACCAGCGAGATATTGGCGAATGTTCTTGGCTATTCCGGGGAAGACCTGGAAAGGGTGATTGGTTCCGGCGCCGTTGGTGAAATCAAGGCGGAGGCAGCAGAGTAAAGTGGTGAAGAAACTACAAGCAGCTGTTTTTGGGAGATTGAAATGCGTTTGATCGTGATGGGCCAGCAGGCCTTCGGCAAGGATGTTCTGGAGCAACTGCTCGAGGCGGGTACAGATGAAGTCGTTGCGGTCTATTGTGAACCCGACCGGGAAGGCAGACCAGCGGACCCGATCAAATCATTCGCTTTGGAAAAAGGCCTGCCGGTACATCAACCCGCCCACTTTAAAGATCAAGAAACGCTTGACGAATTGGCGTCGTTTGACGCCGATCTCATGGTCATGGCGTTCGTTAATGTCTTCGTACCCGAGGCGGCGCGCGACACGCCGAAAATGGGTTCGATCTGTTTTCATCCATCTTTGTTGCCGCTGCATCGCGGACCCTCGGCGGTCAACTGGCCGATCATCATGGGAAGCGACAAGTCGGGCTATTCCTGGTTCTATCCCACAGATGGGCTGGATGAAGGGGATGTGCTGTTGCAGTGGGAATGCCCGATTGATCCCGATGACACGGTGATCAATCTCTATTTCAAGAAAATCTACCCCTCTGCTGTTAAGTCCGTGCTCGAAGTCTGTGATCTGTATCGTTCTGGCAACCCGCCGCATATTGAGCAGGATGAAGCCGCAGCAACTTACGAACGACGCTGCATCAAAAAACATGCCAAGATTGATTGGAACAAGCCGGTGGATCAGGTGTATAATCTTATCCGCGGAACCAACCCGGCGCCTGGTGCATGGACTACCATAAACGGCGATGAGATCGGGATATTTGACAGCGCAAAAGCCCCCGGCGACGGAATTTCGGGGAAGATCGTCGGCATTGGAAGCGATGGAATAGAAGTACAATGCATAGGTGGAAGGGTTCTGGTCAAGCGACTGCGACCGGCTGGTGCGGACAAGCAGCTGGCAGCTGACTGGGCTGCAACTGCAGGTTTGTCGGTTGGCGACCTGATCGGCTCATAACAAAGCGAAAGAACAAGCATGGCGTTTAAGACGGATATTGAGATTGCCCGCGAGGCGACGA
>JAALLE010000110.1 GCA_011087605.1 Hyphomicrobiales bacterium | reverse complement strand
ATCATCTCTTAGGCAAAATCACTTCTCTGTCTCATGAATGCTGACGGGGAACAGTGAACTCCACCATTCCCTGCTTCCCGAATACCCGGCCCCAGCCTTTGATCAGAGATAGTTTTGAAGCTTTTGGAGCTATTCGGTTGAGCACCATGCGGGGTTCATTTTGAGCCACCGCAGACAATATGCCCCCGGCCATCAGCAGGACACATAAGGGTGTAATAAGTAGGACAAACTCGCTGGCCACCGCGGTAAACAGATTGCTGGCATCAAGCGTGTTGTGGATATCCAAGGTGCCGACCTGCTCAAATATATTGCGCAGAAAAACAAATGCCGTGTCGATGAAACTCTTTCCCGAAAAGATCAAATAGATTGTGAATGCAGCGATTGAAACCAGCAGCGGCACTTCGCGGGAGGTAGCGGTCTGTCCCTTCTTGAGGGCATCCTGTATCTTTTTCTCGGTCGGTTCTTCGGTTTTACTGTCTTTATCCTCGGTCTCCGACATGGCTCTGTTCCACTAATAAGACGCCTTAGGCGTCGGGTTCAGCAGTCGGGATGGAGATGGATCCAGCGGAAGCCAGGTTGAGTACTGTGTTTGCAATTTCCTTTTGCGCTTCCTTTATTTCCTCTGGATCGGCTGTGGAGGCTGTTTCGAGCTCGGCTTCCAACATGCGCCTGGTGCGCTGACCCAAAGCTGACAGTACGGCCTCAAGCGTCTCTGGATCAGAGCCTCGCAATGCCATAGTGGTTACATCCGTAGAGATCTGATCAAACAGCGTCGAGCGGGCAACTTTGTCGAGAGTGACGACGTCTTCAAAACGGAACATCATCGATTTGACCGACTGGAGTGAATTGGGTTTTACGACGCTGGCAAGATCAGCAAACAGGCTGTCGGTCATGTCGCGGTCGAGTTCATTGAGCATGCCTGCTACCATTTTTTGGCTTCCGGAACTCTTGCTGGCACCAATGGCGCGGCCAAATTTGTTTTTGAGCAATTTTTCCAACATGATCACCGCGTCAGAATTTGGCGGCCGGGAAGTGATCATGCCGGCAACGACACCAGAGCGAATATCAGTTGGCAGTTCTCCGATCAGTGCTGCTGAACGTTTGGACGGAAGTCGGGTGAGAATATAACCAGCGACATCGCGGTTTTCTTCGGTCAAAAACTCCATCATGTTCTTGTCGTCGATCTTGTCCAGAAGCTCCCAGATTGTTTTCTTTTTCAGAGCGATCTCGGTTGCTTCCGGCCCGACCTGCAAAGACGCCATCTGCTCGGGCGTGAGTGCCTCTTCAATAAGCAGTTGGATGGAGCCTGATGAATCAATGAGTCCCGGTCCCCTGGAACATTCCACCTCAAATTCATCTATCAGTTCATCCAAAGTCTCCTGTGACAGGTCCTGAATGTTTTCAGATGCCCGCATGAGCGACTTAACGTCTTCTGACTTAAAGTGGCTGAGGATCTTTTTTGCCTGTTCCTTGTTCATGGCAACCAGAATGGCGGCCGCCTTTTGCATGGAACTCAGATCGTCTAGTGAAGCTATTTGCAATTTTATCGCCCAACAATCTCTACTATTTGAATCGCAAACTTGGATTTGTCGTCTTCGCGCATGACGATTTCACCTTTGGCAACTTTACGCCCGTTGACCGTGATATCGAGAGGCTCGCCGATGCGGCGATTCAACTCCACAACCTCACCCTGTTCCAGTGCCATCAGACGGGCAACCGAAAGCTGGGTTGTGCCCAAAACGATATTAACATCGACGGGCAAGTCCCAGATCAAATCTGATGCGTCTGCACTGGATTGCTGAGAAGGAGGACTTGATTGAGGCGCGGGATCGCTGTCACCCAATCCGCTTAGTTCCTCAATTGCATTATTGAGGTCTTCTTGGCTTTGGGAAAAACTATCCTGATCTGCGGATGAGATTTCTCCATCCAGGGTTTCGTCAAGCGCGGCGCTGTCGCCCATTATGTTGCTCCGTTACTGTTGGGTCGCCTGCTTTCAGGCAGTGAGTTAGGTTGCTAAATTGGTGATGGATTTCAAGTTGGGACGGTTGCCGATTTTCAACGAATAGGCATCCCCGGATCGTCCAATCTGGCAATCGAAAATCTCCTGATCGCTGACAATGAACTGTCCTCGCAATTGATCGTCTCCAACCAACGGCAGACAATCTCCGACTTTTAGAGATCGTATTTGCCCCAAGGTTGTTGGTTGTGGTGTAAGTTTGACACTGGCCTGAACCGGTGTTTGCAACAGTTCGTCATTGGATGTGTTGACCGCTGCCAACCCATTTGAATCAGCAGAATCAGTTGCACCCAAAACAACCGACTGGCGAAGCATCAGATTAACCGTGAAACTGGTCTGGCCTATTGTGATTTCAAAGTTGAATTTGAATGCATCATTGTCTTCGTACTCATCCCGTTCAAACTCATCTTCAAGTATTGTCGAGGTCTGGGATACCGTTGCCAGGCCGGTGTCTTCCAATGCTCTCGTGATCAGCCGGGCCAACACCTGCTGCAGACCAATCTCGGCCTCGGTTACTGCTCCTTCCGCTGCCGGTATTGGCGATTCGATGTCGCCACCGAAGCAGAGTCGGGCGAGCACCGCAAAGGTCAGTTTGTCACAACGAAACAGACCCAGCGGCACGCCGGTGCTGTCCCACAGGATGGAAACGGGCATTCCCGCTGACGGAAAAAGTTGCAACAATTTGACAGACGCTAAGTTCAGCGGCTCAGTGAGAATTTCATGATGCAACCGGTCGCGCAGTTTGGTCTCGATGTGCTCACTCATCTGCTTGATGAATTTTGCTGGTGCCTTTGATTCCGTTTGCGGTTTCCGGTCGGAGCCTTGTAGCAACTTACCCAGAAGATGGGCTTGCATCGCAGCGGGGTCAGTGGGCACGCTCATCTTAAGCAGCCTGCGGCGCGGTTGAATTCATCATCTGCTCTTCGACCTGGTCGATCGACGGACGATCATGGGCGGAAATGGCCTTGCGCCCGAATTCCACCGCTATTTGTGGCATTGCACCGTTCATGTAGGCAATCAGTGTTTGTTTTGAAACGAAGTAGATACGCAGGTTCATTTCACGAACAATCTTCAGCTTGGCTGCGATTGGACCCACGACGGCGTAGGACAAAAAGATACCAACAAAGGTTCCCACCAGTGCTGCACCGATCAGACCGCCGAGAACTTCAGGAGAACTGTCAATCGCGCCCATGGCTTTCACAACGCCCAAAACAGCAGCAACAATTCCAAGTGCTGGCAAGCCGTCGCCAATTGATGTCAGGGCATGAACCGCTTCCATTTTTTCGTGTTGTATGGTCCCGATTTCCTCTTCCATCAGGGCCTCCACCTCGTGGGGGCGGGCATTGCCAACAAGGATAAGACGGCAATAGTCGCAAATGAAGTTGAGCAGGGCCGGATTGTTGAGGACGATTGGATGGGCGATGAATATTTCCGATTCCTCAGGCGTATCGATATGACCTTCGACTTCGTTTTTGGGTTTGTTTTTCATCTCCCGCAACAGAGTGAAAAGCAGGCCAAGCAAATCGACATAATCGGCGTCATTGGGGGATTTTCCCTTAACCGCTTCGCCGATACCTTTGCCGGCGTCCTTAACCACGACCATCGGATTGGCCACAAGAAAGGTGCCCAGTGCGGCACCTCCGATAATGACGAACTCCCATGGTTGTGCCAGTACCGACAGGTATCCGCCCATGGCCATGTACCCACCCAGCACGCAGCCAAGAGTGATAATCAGTCCGATGATGATTCCCACTGGTTTCTCCCTGATAAAATCCCTTGATCAACCGTTAGGCTTGTATTCTTGCGTGAAGCTTGACCTGATCTTGCGTGAGGCTTGGTTGACGGCCTTTTTGAATCTGGTTCTGGTTGGAAAGTCTCACGCAAGGATGCTGTTGCAATGTAAGGCTGGCGTAACAGGAGCCCGACAGAATGATCAGCACACTCACCAGCTACCAATTGGCGGTTCGCGATTTGCCTCGATCGCTGGAGGTCGTCCAGTCCGATGCGCGGGTTAAGCGGGACACCGAATACTATCTGGAAAATATCGGCAATGTTAAGTCGATCGAGGATCTGGTCGAGGACGACAGATTGTTTCGCTATGCCATGAAAGCGCATGGCTTGGAGGAAATGAACTACGCTAAGGCGCTGGTAACCAAAGTATTTGAGGAAGGCCGCGATGAAGACGACGCCTTTGTCAACAGAATGGCCGACGGCCGCTATCGGGATCTGGCAGAGACATTCGATTTCAGTCGTTATGGAACCGCAACAACGTCCTTTGATCGAGCACAGCAGGGGGTTGTTGATAAATTTCTGCGGCAACAGTTGGAAGAAAACGCCGGTGCAACAAATGAGGGCGTCAGATTGGCGCTGTATTTTGAACGCAAAGCGCCCTCGCTAACGACAACAGAAGAGATTCTGGCGGATCGGGCGATATCGACCGTGGTTCGGCAGGTTTTGCAGATCCCTGAAGCCAGTGCATTTCTCGACATCGATAAGCAGGTTGAAATGCTGGATGAACGGATCGATGTAAGTACATTTTCTGAGCCGGAAGAATTGGCGAAATTCATCGAACGCTTTGTCAGCATCTGGGATGCGTCCAATGGCGCGCCGAACCCGTCACTGGAGTTGTTCAACCAGGGAACTGCCTATGGCGTGTCGACGGACCTGCTGCTCACCATCCAAACCCTGAGATAAGAGGCCATTTTCCATGGACACCAGTCTTTACGTATCGCTGTCTTCGCAAGTGGCCCTTGAGCGGCGACTCAATACAATTGCCAACAATGTTGCCAACGCAAACACGACCGGTTTTCGCGCCGGGCAAATCAAATTTGAGGAAGTTCTTGACGGGGTAGATGCCAGAGCTCCTTCTTACGTCGATGAGGGACAGTCCTATCTGTCACCGCTGACCGGATCGGTCACGGAAACCGGAGCCAGCCTCGACTTTGCCATACAGGGTGACGCCTGGTTTGCAGCAGAATCTCCCGCCGGTACTATCGTCTCCCGCGACGGTCGTTTCAAAATGCTTGATTCAGGTGAACTTGTAACCCTTGAGGGTCATCCGGTCCTCGATTCAGGCGGGTCTCCAATTCAACTCAACCCTGCTGGCGGACGTCCCGAAGTAGCCAAAGACGGCGTCATCCGCCAGGACGAGAGATTGGTGAGTTCGATTGGATTGTTTGAGTATCAGCCTGCAGAGGAATTCCAGCGCTATGGAAGTTCAGGGATCATTGCTGAGACTGAACCTCAACCCGTCGTAGATACGGCCGGTATTGGCGTCCTACAGGGTTTTGTCGAAGGATCCAACGTTAATCCGATTGATGAAATGAGCAAATTGATCATTGTCCATCGAACCTTTGATCAGATTGCCGCCGCCATCAGAGATACCGAGGCTTCCAAAGAAGATGCGATCCAGACACTTGCTCTGGCTCCTGATTATGGGTGCACTGCAGCGTATGACCGACTTGTTGCCGGCGACACTCCAGGCCGGCGACCTGATTAAATACGGTGGCACGGTGGAATGTGTCTCACCCAACCTTGTGACCGTAAATGGCATTTCCCACAGGGTTTCGCTCGGACAGGTATTGCGTCTGGGAAGCGACAGATTGGGTGAGGTGGTACGCATTGAAAGCGGCCACACTTACATATGCCCATTTGACACCGACGGTGCATGTACAATCGGTGAACTGGTGTTTGCCGACGAGCAGACTTTGCCACGTCCCAACGAGCATTGGCTGGGGCGCGTTGTAAACGCCATGGGTGAACCAATCGATTCACTCCCCCCCATCCCATTGACGAAAGACAATGTGCCAGCTGACAACCATACGCGCAGAAACGGTGCCATGCAGCGGTCGCGGTTAAATGTGCCGCTGAAAACGGGCGTTAAGGTGATTGATATTTTTGCGCCACTCTGCAGAGGGCAGCGAATGGGTATTTTCGCGGGTTCGGGAGTAGGTAAGTCAACGCTGTTGTCGATGTTGGCAAAATCTGATGCATTTGATGTCGTTGTGGTTGCCCTCGTCGGTGAACGGGGGCGAGAAGTACGGGAGTTTCTGGAAGATTCAATTGGCGAACAGGCACGCCAAAAAACAGTCGCTGTTGTTGCGACAAGCGATGAAAGTCCGATGCTGCGCCGCCGCGCGCCGGAACTTGCTCTGGATGTTTGCGAAAGTTTCGCCCGACAGGGTAATAATGTTCTCCTGTTGCTCGATTCATTGACCCGCTATGCCCACTCATTACGGGAAATCAGCGTTGCGAACGGCGAGCCACCTGTCGCCCGCGGTTATACTTCTTCGGTGTTTACCCAATTGCCCAAATTGCTCGAACGGGCAGGAGCTGGCGTTGAAGGTGATGGCTCGATAACCGCCATTGCGACGGTCCTTGTGGATGGTGATGACCACAATGACCCTATCGCTGATGCTGTTCGGGGAATTATTGACGGACATTTGGTGCTTGATCGTACAATTGCCGAGGAGGGTCGCTACCCGCCGGTTAATCCGCTGGCATCTATTTCGCGGTTGGCGGAAAAAGTGTGGACCCCCGAGGAACGCAACCTGGTGCTGCAATTGCGCAAAATGATCTCAAAATTTGAAGAAACGCGGGATTTGCGGATGTTGGGTGGGCGGAAACCAGGGTCGGACGGCGAACTCGACAAGGCGGTTGAAACCGTACCTGCAATTTATGAAGCGATCTGCCAGCCACCGGATGCGCCGGGATCGCAAAATGCTTTTGACGACCTCGTGACCTTTTTGAAGGGCAACAACCAACCGGATCAGAATAATGAACCAGCAACAGTCAGCTAAGGTAGCGCCAAAACCTTCAATGATGGCAAAAATCCGACGCCGTCGGAGCCGATTAGTGGATCTGGGATTGGGATTTGTTGGATTGTGTCTGGCGGGTGGCAGTTCCTATCTGCCTTACTACGTGTATCACCACGAATCGGAATTTGGTCCACCTGTGATGGAATTTACAGGCCGAATTGATTATGGCGAACCGCTGGTTGGTGAACAGGTGACAGAAGCTCGAAACCCGTTGTTTAAGCAACTGGCTGAATTGGCTCAGGTCGGTGTGATTCAATCAAACGCCGAATTTGAAAATGTCGATTCAATTGTTACCGGCTCCATTCAACCGCGCATTGATGGTATTCCCAGGTTACGGCAGGCGTTGCGACCCAGCCAACAAAATGAACAGCGGCGATCTGGCTCGAATGAGTTGGTCGAACATGCTTCATTCAGGATGGTGTTTGCAACGCGTGAACGGGCCCTGATACGGGATGGGGATGATCTCCTGCCAGTTGCAGTCGGCTCCCGGCTGCCCGATGGCAGCACAGTAAAATCACTATCCCGAGGGCAGGGTGGGTGGCAATTGCTGACCTCCAACAACCATGTTTTAAAGCTGGTTTATTGATGTTTGCGGATATCTGACAGGACGGTTCATCGTCACCACAAGCTTCACACAAGACTGAAGCTGCATTCTGTCATCGGAGGAAAAGGGATATCCGATGGACAGCGTAAACCTCTTCGAATTGGCTTCACAGCAGGCAAAATGGGCGACCGTCAGGCAACGGGTCGTTGCCAATAACATTGCCAATGCCAACACAAATGGTTTTATCCCATCGGATGTTGCGCCTTTCAAGGAAGTTCTCAGTCAGAAAGCGGCGGGTCTGGCCGTAACCAATTCCAGCCACATTTCGGGCTCTGCTGAAAAGGGCGCCTACAACGTAGCTGAGCGCGAGGTTGATGCGTCTTCCAAGTCAGACCAGCGAGTGAGTGTTGAAGATGAACTCATCTCGGCTGGTGAAGTCCGCCGCGCCTATGAACTGAACACAGCCATAATAAAATCGTTTCACCGAATGATTTTGATGACCACAAGAGGTGGATAATGGACCCGCTTACAGCTGCCATGCGAATTGCCGGAAGTGGATTGAACGCTCAATCCAACCGGCTGCGCGTTGTTTCAGAAAACATCGCCAACGCCCAGTCAACATCAAAAGTATCTGGTGGCGATCACTATCAGCGCAAGACAATCAGTTTTGCCGCCGAACTGGATCGTGCCGCAGGCCTGAACCTGATCAAGGCAGACCAGGTCGGTCTCGATTATTCGTCATTTCCCATTGAATTCGATCCGGGTCATTCCGCGGCTGACGATTCTGGCTATGTCAAAATGCCGAATGTCAATGTGTTGGTTGAAATGGCCGACATGCGTGAGGCCAATCGTTCCTATGAAGCTAATCTTCAGGTGGTCAAACAGGTGCGTGATCTTGTGTCAATGACGATTGAACTGATGAGGCCGTCTTAATGATAGATCCAGTTACAGCCGCAGCTCTTGGAATTCCGTCGATTTCGACGGATTCGGCAAAGGTTCCCGCAGTTACCTCCTCCCAGACTGCTGCCGCAAATGGCATGGGGACCTTTGCTGATGTCTTGGCATCAGTGGGAGAGTCAACAATAGACAAATTGAATACTGCAGAAACTGCAGCCATTGGCGGACTTCGGGGCGATACCGGGCCTCGTGAAGTGGCCGAGGCCGTGATGAGCGCCGAACAGTCGTTGCAGATCGCAATTGCGGTGCGCGACAAAGTTGTCAGCGCCTATCTCGAAATCAGTCGAATGGCTATTTAAAGGAAGAAATTATGCGTGCACTTTCCATTGCAGCGACTGGCATGAATGCCCAGCAAAAAAACCTTGAGGTGATTGCCCATAATATCGCCAATATCAACACCACCGGCTTCAAGCGTGCCCGGGCCGAATTTACTGATCTGATTTACCAGACAGAGCGGGCCAGCGGAGTTCCCAGCCAGGCAGATAGTAATATCGTACCTGAGGGCGCGCATATCGGTTCGGGTGTTCAAATCGCTGCCGTGCGTAACGTTCATTTGCAAGGCGCCCTGACGAGCACCGGTAACCGCTTCGATCTGGCAATTCAGGGGAATGGCTGGTTGCAGATTGAGGGTGGTGACGGGCAGACCTATTATTCTCGGTCAGGGGTGTTGAACACCAATGCTGGCGGTCAACTTGTCAATCTGGATGGCCTTTTGGTCAGTCCGAATATTACTGTTCCAATTGATGCCATTGAGGTCATCATCAATGATACCGGCCAGGTATTTGCCAGACTTCCAGCACAGCAAGATCTGCAAGACCTTGGTCAGATAACCTTGGCAACATTCGCCAATGAAGTTGGATTGACCCCAATGGGCGGCAATCTGTTTGCCGTATCCGCAGCGTCGGGAGATGCCAATGTGGGTGTTCCGGGGGATGCCGGCTATGGCACCATGCGACAAGGCTATCTTGAAGCCTCCAATGTAGATTCCGTCAAGGAAATCACTGAATTGATCTCAGCCCAACGCGGTTATGAAATGAATTCAAAAGTTATTCAGGCGGCTGATGACATGGCTTCCATAATCTCGAAAAACATTCGGTAGCGCAGTGAGATTCATCGCAAAATTAGTGGCCCTGCTTTGTGCAGGGTTCATCGTTTCAACGATGGCTGTACAAGCGGCTGAATTTGCCATTGTGGCAAAGCGGACGATCTATCCTGGCCAAGTTATTGAGGCAATTGATCTGAAATCGATCAAGCTAATTCGGCAACCCCAAATCAGCTATCGGTTTATCAGCAACGTTTCTGAAATTGTTGGCCAGCAGGCCAAGCGCACAATCCTGCCCGGCCGGTTTATCAAAGTCGGGTCAGCGCAACCTGCGCCGCTAATAAAGGCCGGTTCATTGAAGCGGGCGCAGTTTTCTAGTGGCGCGCTGGCCATCAGTCTGGTCTGCGTGGCGCTTTCTGACGCGGCAGCCGGCGATACAATCCGCATGCGCAATCCATCAAGTGGTAAGATTTTTGTGGCGCAGGTGCGCAGCGATGGATCTTTGATCACAGGAGCCCTGTGATGCGGATAATCGTGGTTCTGCTGGCGATCATTGTCACAGCCTTGCCAGCATTTGCTTCGTCCCGCTTGAAGGACATTGCCAACCTCCAGATTGCACGTGAGAATATGCTTGTGGGATACGGGTTGGTCGTTGGCCTGCAAGGCTCAGGCGATGGGTTGAGAAACTCTCCCTTTACCGAACAATCTCTCAAAGCAATGTTGTCACGGCTTGGCATAGCTTCGGGCAGCCGGGCGGCCAGGTCAAAAAATCTGGCGGCTGTTATCGTCACCGCAAAACTGCCAGTGTTTGCAACGCCCGGTGCGCGCTTGGACGTGACGGTTTCTTCTATCGGTGATGCGACTTCTCTTTCCGGTGGTACGTTGGTAATGACCCCATTGCGAGGTGCTGATCTGGAAACCTATGCTGCGGCTCAGGGTGCGGTCGTTGTTTCTGGCTATCAAGCGGAAGGGCAGGCCGAGACCCTTACACGCGGCGTGCCTACTACCGGGCGTATTCCAAACGGAGCGGTGGTTGAGCAGGGGCTGAGCGATAAACTTTCAGACTTCAGCGTCATGGATATGCAATTGCGCAATCCGGATTTTTCAACCGCGGTTCGCGTGACCGATACAATCAATAAATTTACCATGCGCGCCTATGGAGCCCGGGCTGCCCAGGAACGGGACTCAGCAACCATAACCTTGACCAAACCCCGCAATGTTTCAACGGCTCGGTTTGTCGCTGAAATTGAAAATCTGCGGGTGAAAACGGATACAGTCGCCCGTGTCGTTCTCGATGAGCGCACAGGGACGGTGGTAATTGGTGAAAACGTCAAGATTTCAAAAGTTGCGGTTAGCCACGGAACGCTTTCCGTTCGGGTGAGCGAACTGCCCAATGTGGTACAGCCCAACCCTTTTTCGGAAGGTGTCACCGCTGTGGAACCAAACACGGAGATTACGGCAATTGAAGATTCTGGTCAGATCGCGACGGTTGACGGCACCGATCTTCAGGAACTCATTCGAGGTCTCAATCAGCTTGGTGTGAAACCCACCGATATTATCGCCATCCTTCAAGCCATCAAGAGCGCCGGTGCGCTGCAAGCAGAACTGGTTCTACAATAATGGCCCAACCTTCTTCCTTTGTTCCAACCGGTGGCTTTGGGTTGATCTTGGGTCTCCTTGCGTTGGTTTGCAGCCCTTTGGCCCATGCAGAGCAACCTCGTAAACAGGTACGTGTCGTGGGAACCAAGAGTCTGGCCAGCGCACCCGCCGGTGATTTTTGTACAAATATCAAAGATGATGCGCAGGAACGCCGCTATGCATTGAAAATGCAGGAGTTGAAGGATTTAAGGGAAGCGGTAGAAGCTCGCATTGTTGCGCTGGAAGAAAAACGGGCCGAAGTCGAAGCTTGGCAAAAGAAACGTGATCAATTTGCTAATCTGGCAGATACCAGCCTGGTCGAAATCTATTCAAAGATGCGCCCGGATGCTGCCGCTGGCCGCCTTGAAATGCTGGAGCCGACACTTGCGGCTGCGATTGTACTGAAAATGCCACGCCGCAAGGCAAGCGTCATTTTGAATGAAATGAGCCCTGCAAAGGCCGCCACCATTACCCAGGTTATTGCCGCTAGTACGGCATCGAAGGTGCCGTCATGACCCGGTTGCTTTGCATGATTGGCGTTTTCACCCTGCTGGCGGGCTGTTCTTCTCAATTGAAGGAGATTGGCAAGAATCCGGAACTTTCCAAAGTTGGGGATGGCCTGGTCGGAGAGAGCATCGATGAAAAGCCTGTTGTTTACGCCAATGCGCCAACCAATGTGGCGTTTTCTACCTGGAACAATCGCCAAGGCGATCTCTTCAAGGACAAACTGGCGATAGATCCTGGTGATATTCTAACCGTAGAAGTCTCAATCAATGACAAGGCGAAATTCTCCAACCAGTCCGACAGCAAGCGGTCAGTCGCTCGGGGCATTGGGCTGTCGGGCGACTATACGATTGGCGGTGTCGGCAATGATGGCGACGCAAATGGTAGAATTAATTCGACTTCCGACTTTTCCGGCGACGGAGGGACTAACCGATCTGAGAGTATCCAATTGTCGGTTGCGGCGGTGGTTACCCGTGTTCTGTCGAACGGCAATTTGGTGGTGCGTGGATCGCAAGAAGTGCGGTTGAATGCCGAGCTTCGCGTCTTAACAATCGCAGGCATCGTGCGCCCGACCGATATCGGGCCAAACAACACAATATCATATGAGCGTATTGCAGAGGCTCGTGTGTCCTATGGCGGGCGAGGGCATATCTCAAATATGCAGCGGCCACCCTACGGACAACAATTGCTCGATACAGTGCTCCCGTTCTAGGAAACAACCGGCAGATGTCCCAAGACCCTAAACCTGAACCTGAGGTGGAAAAAGAACCAGCTGCAGAAGAGGCTGCACCAAAGAAAACTTCTCTGATCGTCCATGTTGTCGTGTTTTTGCTGGTAACTGCGCTGGCCGCCGGTGCGGGGTTTGGCGTTTCCATGTTTCTTGATCCGGGAAGTTCTGCTGGATCTGCCCAAAACGCTGCTAACTCCCAGTCTGGTGAAATGGAAAAACCGCACGAGAAGGACGGTGATGGCCACGAAGTGATATCAGAAGACGGTGGTGAAGATGGTGAGGGAGTAAGTCAGTCATACGCAAAGTCGCTGGCGCCCATTTTGACGAATCTGGCCGCACCAGATGATGTCTGGGTGCGGATGGAATTGGCTGTCGTTGGCAAGGCGGGTCTCTCGGCCGAAATCCTCGAGCAAATTCATCAGGACCTTTTCGCATATATGCGAACTGTCAAGCTGCATCACGTGGAAGGCCCCAGCGGATATACCAATTTGAGGGCAGAACTCAGCGTGAGAATACTCGTCGCCCTTGTTGTATTTCTGCAGCTTACTGATACAGGATTCGCTCAGTCGTTTGATCTGGAGAGCCTGACCGGCCCGCGCAACGGACAAACTTCCGGACAAATAATTCAACTGTTTGGACTGCTCACCGTATTGGCGGTGGCGCCGGGTATTCTGGTGGTGGTTACCAGCTTCACCCGATTCATCATTGCATTTTCAATTCTGCGTATGGGCATCGGCTTGCAAACGACGCCGGCCAATCTCATTCTTATCAGCCTGTCTCTCTTCATGACATTTCATGTCATGTCGCCGACTTTTGACCGTGCCTGGTCAGAAGGGGTTCAGCCTCTGGTGAATGAGCAAATCACGGAAGCGCAGGCGTTTGAGAAAATCGCCGGTCCGTTTAAGGAATTCATGGTCAAAAATGTGCGCGATAAAGACCTTGGACTGTTTTCAGACATTGCGCTTGAGAACGACCCGACTTTTACTCAAGGCGAAGACGTCGCCCTGCGGGTTATTGTTCCCGCTTTCATGATATCAGAGATACGCCGTGGCTTTGAAATCGGCTTTTTGATCCTGGTTCCATTTTTGGTGATTGACCTGATTGTGGCTACCATCACGATGGCAATGGGTATGATGATGCTGCCACCAACTGTTGTCGCACTGCCTTTTAAGGTGTTGTTTTTTATACTGATTGACGGATGGAATTTGTTGGTCGGATCGATGATGAGATCATTCTTGTAGCGAAGTTTATCGAACTCGCCATCACATACACTGTCTATTAACCATTTTTATTCGTAACTACTCAGCTACCCTATTTCTGCTGCCATTAGGTGCGACAATTTG
>JAALLE010000019.1 GCA_011087605.1 Hyphomicrobiales bacterium | reverse complement strand
AATCAAATTGTCGCACCTAATGGCAGCAGAAATAGGGTAGCTGAGTAGTTACCTTCAAAGATCGAAAAAATGATGTGCGTGCCACCGCCCGGTGCCCATGGAACAATCAGTTTTGCCGTGCTGCAGGGAATGTCTGCGGCACTTGCGGTGCTTGTCATCAACGATGCTGCCCCCAGTGCAAGTGCGCCCAATATTGTCTTGCCCAGTTTCATAATATTCTTCTCCCGGAATTGAATTTTCTTGAAGCGTTGATGGTAACCCGGTCTCACGCGAGGTCAAGCGCCCGATGAGCTCATTTGAAAAACCCGTTTCTGACCGGACAGATACGGCCGATCATGACTTGATCAGGTTCCTGCAGTCAGTGTCGCAGTCAGGCGTTGCAGCGTGGCAACAACGCTGTTTGCAACAATGCGTCCGGTTTTGGGATTTTCGTCAGAGGGAATGTTTTTCATCATCATGGTCGCCTCACCAGCATCGGACTCGATCCGTACAGTTTGCATATTCCGATCAATGGTTGGATCGGCCCAGATTTCAACGCGCGTATCTTCAGGGCCAATACCGGCAAGCGCCAGAGCAGCGGCCACGTTGACATTTGCCGGAAATCCTCTGGCTGCTTCGCGAGCTGATCCTCGCAGAACACAAAGCGGTTCTGATAATTCACTGATATCAATATTATTGTTCACCAAATGCGGCGCACCTGCCAGGCCAGCCGGTGGTTTTCGCGTTTCAAGGGTTACGGATCGAATTTTCCCAACGGCCATGGCGCGAACCGTATCCAGCCCTATCAGCGCACCGGTTGGAACGATGATCCGCCCACCATTACGCTTTGCCAGGTCAACAAGATCCGTCCGTTCCAACAGCGCACCGACTGAAAGCGGCATAAGGCACAGGCCCCTTGAAAGTACCGGTTCAGCCAATTCAGCAAACGCAGCCGATGGTGCGCACTCAACAATCACATCTGCGTTGTCGAGCAGTTCAGAAAGCGGCAAAACCGCAGGCGGATGCACAAAATCTGCGACACGTCCTTTCGCTCGATCCAAATTTGCAGCAGACACCGCAGCCAATCGGACGCCATCAACTTCACCTCCGTCAATCCGTCGGGCAACCGCCATGCCGATGGCGCCAAGACCGGCTATTGCGAGATTTATGGGTGTTTTCTCATCCATGGCATTGTGGTTCATACACGGTCTCATCTAATTGTTGATTGCAGCATGCTGACGAACAAGCAGGTTGCAGGGATTAATCGACCGTTGCAATTGTTGATATTGCAATTGACTCATATTCAAAGGAAATACTCCATGTCTGTTGGTACTATTGCGGTATTGATGCCCGGCGATATGGGGCACGCCGTTGGCCGGGCTTTGCGCGATCACGGATATCGCGTGGTCACAAACCTGACTGGACGAAGCTCGCATTCCAAAAACCTGGCACAGGCTGGCGGGCTGGAGGACGTCGGGGCAATCAGCGAAATTATTTCGCAGGCAGACTTGATCCTATCTATCCTTCCTCCTGCTTCAGCACCAACTCTTGCTCGGGACATTGCAGACGAAATGGCCCAGCAGGATCGAAAGCCGGTCTATGTTGACTGCAATGCGATCTCACCTGAGACCGCGCAGGCCGTTGGCAGAACCATAACTGAAAGTGGTGCGACGTTCATCGACGCCGGAATCATTGGAGCCACACCGGGAAAGGGCGCAGGGCCTCGATTTTACGTATCCGGACCCGATGTTCAGCCAATGTTAGAGCTTAACGGCAAGGGATTTCAGGTGTTACAGGCCGGAGGCAATGTCGGTGAGGCTTCTGCGGTCAAGATGGTATATGCCGCAATGACAAAAGGGACGTGGACCTTGCAAACCGCACTGATGATGGCCGCACAACGTTTGGGCGTTCGCGATACACTGATTGCGGAACTCGAACACAGTCAGAACGCAACTCTTATGGCAATGCGCGCGCGAATTCCCTTTTTGCCAGCAGATTCAGCCCGCTGGGTCGGAGAGATGGAAGAGATTGCGGCAACGTTTGAACAGGCAGGTGTTACGCCAGACTTTCATAAGGGCGCCGCCGATATATTTAGAATATTGGAACAGACACCCTATGCCGAGGAAACAAGGGCAGACATGGATGCTTCGCGTAGCCTAGAAGAAGCATTGGAAGCCTATGTTCAATACCTGCCAAAGTCCTGACCTGCCCATCTGAGAACAGCTTGCCTTTTAGAAATCAGGCGCCCAAATGAACGCGACCAACAAAATGCCACATCGGCATAGCTAATCAATACCGGAGTAAAACGATGATCGACCTCTACACCTGGACCACCCCGAACGGCCGCAAGGTTTCCATCATGCTTGAAGAGCTCGGCATCGACTATACTGTCCATGCGATCAATATAGGTCAGGGCGATCAGAAAACTCCAGAATTCCTTGCCATCAGTCCCAACAACAAAATACCCGCGATTGTTGATCAGGAAAATGGACTGACGCTGATGGAATCAGGCGCTATCCTTATTTATCTTGCTGAAAAATATGGGAAATTCATTCCTACCGATCCACTCAAGCGTGCTGAGGCCAACGAATGGTTGATGTGGCAGATGGGGGGTCTTGGGCCGATGCTGGGTCAAACCCACCACTATGTTCACTTCAATCCGGGCAATGCGCCCTATGCAGAAGAGCGGTTTTTGACCGAAACCAAAAGGCTCTATTCGGTGTTGGACAAGCGTCTTGAAGGCCGAGAGTACATTTTGGATGAATACTCGATTGTCGACATGGCCTGCTGGCCCTGGATATCACGGTATGAGTGGCAAACCATTGATCTGGCGGACTATCCCAACGTGCACAGGTGGTTCCAGCAAATTGCACAAAGATCGGCGGTTCAGGCCGGTTACCATGTCCCCAAAAAGGTTGGCGAAATGCCAACTGGATAGGGCAGAGATCGCCAATATTCCCTTACCCGTAGTCCGATCGGTGCGAATCTGCCTGTCAGCCGTCCTGACGACCCGCATTTAGTTGCCATATGCAACAGCGTGCCGGTAGATTTTCGATGTTTGGAAAGCTAGAGTTTCCGACTGGGAGGAATACCGGTGAAACGCAGACTTGCCGCAATTTTGGCTGCCGATGTAGTTGGATATTCCAAACTCATGGCTGCCGATGAATCTGGCACTCTGAATGCTCTATCCAATCTAATCGAAAACTCGATACAACCGCTGATCACAGATCATAGTGGCCGGGTGGTAAAGCTGATGGGCGACGGCATTCTCGCCGAATTCGGCAGTGTGGTCGACGCAGTGAGTTGCGCAATCTCATGGCAAAAACACATTGGGAATGGCGATAATCATCTGCAGTTTCGCATAGGTATCAATCTGGGTGATATCATTCATCAGGACGGGGATATATTTGGTGATGGTGTCAACATAGCCGCCCGTCTGGAGTCGCTGGCAGAGCCGGGTGGCATTTGTATTTCCTCAATTGTACTTGAAAGCCTTGGCAACCGCCTTGAAGACAATTTTGGTGACGGGGGCCGACATGAAGTAAAGAACATCTCCGAACCATTGCAGGTCTATCGATGGCCCCATTCTGACGGCCAGCCAGCCTCAACTCAAATAGGTTCGTCTGAAAAACCGACCATCGCGGTCCTGGCCTTTACCAATATGTCGGGCGATTCAGAGCAGGAATATTTTTCTGACGGGATAAGCGAAGACATCATCACCCAGCTTTCACGTTTCCGCACTGTGAACGTGATTGCCCGCAACTCCTCGTTCACCTTCAAAGGTGAAAAAACCGATGCTAAGCAGATTGGCAAAAAACTCGGCGCTCACTACATCGTTGAGGGCAGCGTGCGCACGTCAGGTAACCGGGCGCGAATTACGGCCCAATTGGTTGATACGGAAACCGGCAACCATCTTTGGGCCGAACGCTATGACCGCGAACTGCAAGACATTTTTGCGGTTCAGGACGAAGTCACCCAAAGCATCGTCGCTGTGTTGCCGGGTCGAGTGCAGGAAGATGTTGCAGAGCAGGCTTCACGAAAACCTACAGGCAGTATGAAAGCTCATGAGCTGATGCTGAGGGCCAAGTCACTACGTGACAGTCTATCGGCGGAAGACAATCTCAAAGCCCGACAACTACTTGAAAGAGCATTGAAACTCGACCCGCGCCATGCCCGGGTTCATATGTATCTGGCCGATACTTACGTGGTAGACATGATGCTTGGATTGGCAACCGGAAGTGAATCTTCTGAATCCTGGCGGCTTTCCAAGATCGGCGTAAAGCTGGATGCCAATGACGTTTACATTCAAGACCAGCTGGGATTTGCATATCTGTGTGAGGGAATGTGGGAAGACGCTGAAATACAGTTTGAAAAAACGTTGTCGCAAATCGTCAACGAAGCAGAATCCATGGCTTGGTGCGGATATGGCTTTATGCTGTTGGGCAAGCATGAAAGAGCCTATCAGGTTGTGCAAAAAGCGATGCAACTGGACCCGCTTCATGCACCGTCTCTGCAGTGGATCTTCGGACAAATATGTTTTTGCCTGCAGCGGTATGATGACGCGGTACGCACGTTGGTAGGTAATGCCCTGCTCAATTCGGTGGCTCACGCTTTTCTTGCTGCCGCTCAGGCACAAGCCCATCATCAGTCTGAAGCGGCGACGGCTCTTGCATCTTTCATCAACCATCGGCGTCAGGAATTGAACAGTCGTGGTATTGATGTTGTCGAGAACTCGTTGACAACACTCGCCGCGGATTACAGGAAGTTGTGGCGGCATGAGTCCGACTGGGAACATTTAGCCGATGGACTACGCCGAGCTGGCTTGCCCGATTGAAGTGAGCAAATCGTAAGGTTTAAGCCTGCCAACAGGTGGTGCTGAGCTAGGATCAAACGGAATATAGCTGCCAGTCACCGGGTACACCTTTTAGTTTGCACGCTCCCAGCGGTGCAAAATCAAGCCCCGATCCGATTACCAGATCTTTTACCGTCTGCGAACTCGCAATCGACCCCGGTTCGGCACGATCCATAAGCCGCGCTGCAATATGGACAGCCATGCCGCTGAGATCATCGCCACGCCGTTCGCACTCGCCGGTGTGAATGCCTGTCTTGCAGCTCAGTCCATGACGTTCAATGTCAGCACTGATTGCCTTGACGCATTCGATCGCGCTCGTGGGGCCGCTGAACGACAACAAATACCCATCGCCGGTATGTTTAACCCGCTGCCCGCCAAAGGAACCAATGCGACGGTCCACGTCGAAATCCAACTGTTCGAGCAGCCCCTTCCACCGTTCGTCGCCCATTATTGCCAGACGATCGGTTGAATCCACAATGTCGATAAACGCAACGGTCAACAGCGCCCGTTCTACGGATGCGACGGCGACTTCCCCGGTCAGGAATTCCTTGATTTCAGCCACCAATCTGTCCTGATCGCCATACCAAGCCAGGTGGTCTTCGCCGGGGATAATGCGCAACTCTGCTGACGGTATCTTTTCAGCCAGATAATGCGCGTGTTCGACCGGACACCATTGATCTCCCTCACGGTGCACGACGAGGGTTGGCACGTGAATGGCCGGCAACACGTCACGGTAATCAATGTCGTAATTCATCCGGGTAATTTGTTCTGCAGCACGGGGGCTGGCAGCAAACCGAAGATAAGCTGCAAACCATTCAGCCGCTGCCGGGTCATCTGCAACACTTGGTGCCCCAGTGGTAAGCGGAAAGGGCTCGCCCCAGTTGTTTACTAATTTGCGTAACTCGGATTTTATTTCATCCGGACTCATGCCATTGGGGAAATCCGGGGCCCACTTATATCGCGGCCTGCTGCCGTTCAGAATCAGGTGGCTGACCCGCTCCGGATAGGTCGCGGCAAAGACCGAGCAGATTGCCCCACCCTCGCTGACCCCAAACAAGGCTGCCTTTGTTGATCCAACGGCATCCAACACAGCGTGTATGTCTTCGGAGCGCTCTTCTAGGGTGGCCACTCCGACGTCCCGGTCAGACATTCCGGTGCCGCGTTTATCAAAAAATATCACCCGTGAAAAACGGCTGAGCTTCGTCAGATACCGGGCATAGTCGGGGCTTTCCCAGGCATATTCGATATTGGTAAGCCAGCCCTGAGCATATAACAGATCAACCGGACCATCTCCCAAAACCTGGTAAGCTATATTGAGATCTCCACATTTGGCATACTGAGTTTTCGGTCGGCGCAAATTAATCTCCCCACAAGCGGCGGATGTTTCCCAATCCTTTCCGTTCGACACTTTTAAACATGCATCAATGTGAGGCAAAATGGAAATAGGTGATGTATCTGCCAGCAAAGGCTCAACCGGAAAAGCGCCAACCAATAATTGGGTAGGACCGCTTGCCGAATTGGGATAAGGTCTTCGACATAAAAAGACGTTGTACGGGCCCGGGCTGGGCATTCTGTTTGGGCATGGGGATCAGAGATTGTCGGATATAGCTAAATGGCTAAGGGCGCTTGGACTCGAAAAATATACGACCGCCTTTGAAGATGCGGAAATCGATTTTGATACTCTGCAACATCTGACCGAGGAGGACTTGCGGGAACTTGGTTTGCCCCTGGGACCACGCCGAAAAATTGCGCAATCCATCCAGCAGAATGTTGCTCCGAACATCCCCACAATTCAGCCCCAGGCTGAAGTGCCGGAAATTGCGCCCCAGCCGGAACCGGCACCATCGGGATCATCAGCCGAAGCAGAAAGGCGTCATTTGACGGTGATGTTTGTGGATCTTGTAGGCTCCACCGAGATGGCCACCAAGATCGACCCCGAAGACATGCGCACGGTCATCACGAATTACCAAAACACCATTGCCGGTATCGTTACCCGGTACGAAGGCTTTGTTGCAAAATTTATGGGCGACGGGGTGTTGTGTTATTTCGGATGGCCACGGGCAGGAGAAGACGATGCCGAACGCGCCGTTCGCGCTGGTCTGGCGATGATTGAAGCCGTTGAAGACATGACTGGGCCAGATGGCGTTCCACTTTCATCCCGCGTTGGAATTGCGACGGGCGTCGTAATTGTTGGCGACCTGATTGGAAGCGGCGCTACCCAGGAAGCCGCAGTTGTTGGCGAGACCCCCAATCTGGCAGCGCGGTTGCAAGCGATAGCTCGGCCCAATCAGCTGGTACTGCCACAAGTCACTCAAAAGATTCTGGGCGATATTTTTGAACTGGAGCCAATCGGCAAGCATCAGCTGAAAGGATTGGCGGATCCAGTCGAAGCCTATGTCGTAATTGGTGAAATCGCCCGGGAAAGTCGCTTTGCAGCCCGACAACTCGGAGAACTCACGCCGATCGTTGGGCGCGAACAGGAGCTTAACCTAATTCATGAGCGCTGGGCCAAGGCGAAAGCCGGATCTGGCCAGATGATTGTTGTTACGGGCGAGGCGGGCATTGGCAAGTCGCGCATTACTCAGGCCGCCATCGATGCGATTGCAAATGACGAACATCTGCGTATCACCTTTCAATGTTCACCTTACCATGCAGACAGCGCCTTTTATCCGATCATTCAGCAAATGAATTTGGTCACTGGTATCGACTCCAGCGACAGCGTGGAAACCAAGCTCAACAAACTGGAACAATTTCTCGACAAGGATGTCGAAATCGCACCACTCATGGCATCTCTGTTGGGAATCGAAGCTCAGGACCGGTATCCGCCGCTTGATCTCACCCCCGCGCAAATCAGAGCGCAAACCATGCACGCGCTGGTCAATCTCTTGAAAAATCGGTCTGAGCCAAGTCCTCTGCTGGTGGTATTTGAAGATTTGCATTGGATTGACCCGACAACCCTGGAATTCCTGGACCTGTTTCTGGACAATATTGTCAATAATTCGATTTTCTTTCTGGCCACTGCAAGACCAACATTTGAGCACGGTTTTGGCGGACACCCAATCGTTTCGCGAACGGCTCTCAACCGGCTTGGTGAAGAGCAAACATTGTCCATCATCAAAAAAACTACCGGTGGCAAAGAACTGCCCAAAGAAGTTCTTCAGATTATCATCAACCGGACCGACGGGGTGCCGCTGTTTGTTGAAGAGCTGACCAAAGCTGTTTTGGAAACGGGTGTCCTGGTCGAAGAAGGTGGCGCATTTGTTTTGAGCGGCGCCTTGGACACTCTGGCGATTCCGAACACATTGCATGACAGCTTGATGGCTCGTCTTGATCGGTTGCAACCGATCAAGGAGGTGGCTCAGGCCGCTGCCTGTATCGGTCGCGAGTTTTCTCATCAATTGCTGGCAAAAATCTCGCCATTATCAGACGCTGAACTGGAAAGCGCACTGGCTGGACTAATTTCAGCCGAACTGGTTTACCGACGTGGACTGCCACCGGAAGCAACTTATCTGTTCAAACATGCGCTGGTCAGGGATGCGGCATATGAAAGCCTGTTGAAGGAACGACGCCGGAAATATCACGGTCTAATACTCGATGTGCTGGCTGATGATGCCAAGAACGCGCCCGAACTTTTGGCATTCCATGCGACTCAGACAGATCAGACCGGAAGGGCGGTTGACCTTTGGAGTTTGGCTGGATCGCAGGCGCAGGCACAGCCAGCCTATGCGGAAGCAATTAGTCACATTCGCTCTGCCCTGGACGTGATGCAGCCTCTGCTGAATCAGCTTGAATGGCGCCACAAAGAGCTTCGGCTGCTGGTTCAACTAGCCCAGATATATGTGGCGAAGGAGGGTTATCAATCCAGCGAAGCAAAAGAGGCCTTTGAAAAGGCTTTGCAACGAATTGACATAGCCGAAAACGCAGAATTGCGCGTGGCGATCTACTATGGAACCTGGATCGGCCCCTATATCGGTGGCGAGTTGTACAAAAGCCTGGATCTGTCCACCAAGCTGGTTGCAGAGATGAAGAATGAATCAGAACCAATTCCAAGGCTGATTTCACACCGGATGCGCGCAGCAACTCTCATCTCGATGGGAAAGTCGACCGAAGCACTGGAAGACCTTAACATCGCCTATGAAAAATATCTGTCAGCTGATCTTACCGATTTTTCGAGCAAGTTTGCCCAGGATCCGGGGGTACAAATCTGGTGCTATCAATTGCTCGCACTATGGATGACCGGAGACGAAGCGGAAGCGTCGAAAGTGGCTGACCAGGCGCTTCAGCGGTCCCGTGAAATCAATCATGCCAATACATTCTGTTATGCAGCACTACACGTAGTTACCCTTGCAATATGGCAACAGGACAGCGACCGCGTTCGCTCCATCAATGAAGAGTTGCGCACGCTGGCAACGGAACATGACATGGTTTTGTGGAAAACATTTTCCGATATCCACAACGCGATTGCCGACTGTATGGAAGATCAACCCGATGCCCATAAAAACCTTGTACATGCGCTCGCAGACTACAAAGAAAGTGGCTGCGGATTGTGGCTGACATTTTATTTGGCGGAAGCTGCCAAACACCTGTTGCGCATCAATGATCTTGACGCTGCAACCGAAACCATCGGGAACGCTGTTAATCAAGCGCTGCAGAGCGGTGAAACTTGGGCGTTGGCCGAGATTCACCGTGTCGAAGCGGAGATCTATATGGCCAACGACAATCTTGAAGAGGCCAATGTGGTGCTAAAAATGGCGCTTTCCATTGCCGAAGCGCAGCAAGCACCCTTGTTGGAAACACGCATTCGGACCCTGCAACAGAAAATGAAACCGTAGGCAGTTCCGGCCATTGAAACTCACCGCGTGTTGGTTAGTTTGAGCGACAAATTGTTTGGAGACTGTCTGGCATGATCAGCGTCGGTGAAGCGACTATGCGGCTGTTGGCCCGTTATGGTGTAAAAACCATTTTTGGTATTCCCGGCGTACATACGCTGGAGTTCTACCGGGGACTGGCGGAAGGATCAGCGATAAATCATGTTCAGGCGCGCAATGAAATGGGTGCCGGATTTATGGCCGATGGGTATGCACGTTCTACTGGCGAGCCCGGTGTTGCGCTCACCATTTCCGGCCCGGGTGTAACCAATGCGGCAACCGCTCTGGGACAATCCTACGCGGATTCTATCCCGCTGCTGCTAATCTCGGCTGAAGCGCGTTCCGATTCTTTGGGCAAGGGTTGGGGCGTGTTGCACGAAGTCAACGATCTGAACGCTGTGACCCGCCCGTTAACTGCATTCAGCGCCTGCGCGCGAACGGCAAAAGACATTCCTAATTTAATGGGCCAGGCATTTTCCATATTTGCCTCCCAACGCCCCCGCCCGGTTCATATTTCCATTCCAACCGACGTTCTGGAACAATTGGTCGAAGATGATTGGAAGCCGGTTGTACTTCCAACAAAACCACAACCCCATCCCGATGCGATTGCAGCAGCCTCTGACCTGCTGGCACGGGCCAAACGTCCGCTGATTCTGATTGGTGGTGGCGCAGTTGAAGCTGATATTAAAAGTCTGGCAGAGCGATTGGGAGCGGTGGTCATATCGTCAAACGCCGGCAAGGGTATCATTCCCAGCGACCATCCGCTCAACCTTGGCGGATCGATCTGCCTGCCAGCCGCCCATGAACTAATTGGGAACGCTGACGTGGTGTTGGCAATTGGCACCGAGCTCTCAGAAACCGATAGCTATATTGAGGAACTGCCGATCGCAGGTGACTTGATACGGATCGATATTGACCCGGCAAAAATGAATGATCGCTATCCAGCACAAATTGGCATCATTTCCGATGCCCTGCCAGCGACCATTGCATTGATCGAAAAATTGGGTCCAGGAACACCTGTAGTGAATGCGGCGATTGAAGTCGCCGACATACGCGGAGCAATCCCCGCAACGCTTAATCCGACCCAGACAAAACACATCAAGTTGCTTGAAGTGATTCGAGCGGCCCTGCCGGATAACGCCATAATAATGGGCGATGCCTGCCAGGTCACCTACTCCGCATCGTTTGGACTGCACATCAACCAGGCCAGACGCTGGCATTATGCATCCGGATATTGTGCGTTGGGGTTTGCATTTCCCAATGCAATCGGAGCGAAGTTGGCGCAACCAGACATTCCTGTTCTGGCGATAGCGGGTGATGGTGGATCTATGTTTTCCATTCAGGAATTGATCACCGCGGCGCAGCACAAACTGCCGATTCCATTGATCCTTTGGCACAATAATGGCTATCAGCAGATCCGCGACGACATGCGCGAAGGAAACTATCCGCATGTAGGTGTTGATCCTCTTGCTCCTGATTTTCCAGCTCTGGCATTGGCGATGCATTGCCATGCAACCGAACCCTCTTCTGCGGACATGCTAGCGCAGCATATTGCAACCGCATTGGTGGCCGATCGTCCTACCGTCATCGTTGTAACGGAAGACTCAGGCTGGCTTTCGTAAGCAAATTTCTAACGGCCCATCAAAGCAACTTGTTAAACTCTGCTCAATGGTGGGAATGTGGCTCGGACCCGGGGTCAAATATCCTCAGATAAAGATTGGAGAAGCGTATCTGGCTCATCAAATCTGATCAGCTTGCGCTGGGTGTGGATGATTCCCGACTTTTTCAGTCCCGACATAATCCGACTGACCACTTCGCGGTTTGAACCAACCCAATTGGCGATTTCCGAATGGGTGGGGGCGTCGTGGATTTCACCTCCTTTATGCATCTGCCCGGACTCAAGCGCCAAACGCACCAGATAAGATCGAACTCGCTGCTCTGCGGAGAACAATGTCGCTTCGTATAGCCGTTCCGTCAGATTGCGAACGGTGGCAACCAGATCACGTACGACCCTTTGACGCACCAGGGGTATCTGGTCCATCACTGCTATAAAATCTGCCTGGCTTACTACTAATATTTGAGCCTGCCGGTGAGCATACATCGAAAGCGACCGCTCACCATTATCCAGTGCCGCCAGCTCGCCCTGGTAGGTACGAATATCAATACGACCGAAAATCATTTCGCGACCATCTGGGGTCAAATGCACTGCGAGCAGGCATCCTGAAAGTAAAAAGTAGACATCGCGGGATTGGTCTGTCTCATCAAACAATATCTGGCCAGACTCTAGAGTTTTCAATCGCGCCCTGATCCCAAGAGACGACAATTGATCGACGTCAACATCGTGAAACAGCGGCATTTCGGCCAGTAATGCAAGAGTGTCCGTGCCCATAGTCCCTCAACCGTGCAAATATTCCAGTAAGGAGATTATCGGATAATGCCGGTACAGTCCATTGTTTAATAACAATATTTGGCGCGACCAGCCATCTCCGCAATGGCCAATTGTCAAAATTTTTCAAATAAAGTGGCTTCCTGTGATGTGGAACACAGAGTGCAGATGCTGGGTTTTCTATATTCACGTCAGCCAATTCATATGAAAGGGAATACCATGTTCATCGCAGCAGCCTCGGCATTGATCGTATTCATGTTCATTTTGCACGTCCAACACACCAAGTCGTTTTAATTTTTCCAGATCGTAGTTCGCCACCTGGCGACCTCCGCCGGTGCTCGTGATTTTGGCGCCCCCAGAACCAAAGACCTTCAAACGGAGGCATCGCTGCAGGGCCCTGGAAACTCACACTTTGCCTCCACCAATTCTGCGTTTTTCAAGTCGACCGTATGCCCAAACGATCCAACGTACCTGCCAATTATTTGCTCCAAGAGAATTACGACCAATCCGGTCGATTGGGATGGTATCCGTCCCGGATTATTGATATTGAAGAAGGACCAGAAGATGGAGTGAACGGGGGCAACGTTCCAGAAATGGGCAATATTAAGAGTTGGTTGAGTTCCATTGGCTGTGAAAACCACGCGGATGTTTTCGAAGAAAACGGCATAACCACCGAATTGTTGAATGATCTGACCGAGGCGGATCTCAAGGAACTGGGCCTCAACATCGGAGACAGGATTAGATTTCGTCGGGCCGTCGAATTATTATTTCCTGCCGAACCAGAAGCAGCAACTCAAGTGGACTTTGATTCCACCACAGCCGCAGCGGCTCCCCCAGCCACAGGTGAACAACAAGCGTCGCGTGAGCGGCGACGACTGACCGTAATGTTTGTTGATTTGGTTGGCTCAACCAATCTCTCCACCCAACTCGACCCTGAAGACTGGAGCGATGCGCTCAGAGACTATCAGGACACTGTATCAGGTCATGTCACCCGATTTGGAGGCCATGTTGCCCAATATCTGGGAGACGGACTGCTGTGCTTTTTTGGTTGGCCACAAGCCATGGAAGACGCCGCTGAACGTGCGGTTGAATCAGCACTGAAAATTATCGAAGCTGTTCCCAAATACAAACTGCTGGGCGAGCCTATGGCCTGTCGCATCGGGATAGCGACGGGATTGGTGGTGGTTGGGGAATTAATCGGCCGAAATTATTCAACCGACAATACGGCCATTGGCGAGACGTTAAATTTTGCTGCTCGATTGCAAGGATTTGCGCAAACCGATCAGATTGTTATTTCAGACAGCACCAGGCAACTGCTCGGCAATGCATTTCAATTGGAGGATCTTGGCAAACATAGTTTGAAAGGGATTCCACAGAAGCAACACATCTTTGCACTGATCTCTGACAATCACGATTATGATCGGTTTGCTGCTCGCAAGGGGCAATCCTACGGATCCCTGGTTGGCCGAGAGAATGAGTTGGCGCTGCTTGTCGACAGATGGAAATTGACCCGTGAAGGGGAAGGCCAAGTCATCACACTGATCGGCGAAGCCGGAATCGGCAAAAGTCGTATTACCCGTGCTTTGTTTGAATCCTTGTCCAAGGAAGAATATCTGTTCGCCGCTTTTCACAGTTCTCCCTACCATCAGGATACGGCGTTTTGGCCGGTAACCAGTCGGATGATCGCGGCGACGGGGATCCAAAGCGAAGATTCGGTTGAGGAACAGTTGGGCAAAGTCCGGTGGTTGTTGGACGAGGCCGGGATTGTTGATCAAACATCCATTGGCATTGTCGCAGATTTACTCGGCGTCAATTGTGTGGGCACCGACGTCGAGCCAAAAATGTCACCCTCTGCAAAACGGGCTGCAACCTTTACTACACTTGTCGATTATATCGTTGCACTGTCGAAAAAACAGCCATTGATCATGCTTGTGGAAGATGCTCACTGGACTGATCCGACGACTCTTGAACTGATTAACGCGGTGGTCGACCGGCTGGAACGCGAACGCATCATGTTGATGATAACCTGTCGACCGGAAAAAGAGATCGGCCTTCAAAGCTGGTCCTATTCGACCAGCGTCCGGCTCAACAAACTGGGTCGACGCGGGGTTGAGGAAATCGTATCCCGCATGGGCGGGGATAAATTGTCGAAGGAGACGATCGACCTGATTGTGCAGCGCACGGACGGGGTTCCGCTCTTCGTTGAAGAATTGTCGAAAGTCATGGTCGAAAGTGGCGACCTGAGTGTTCCTGTAAGCCTGCACGATACTTTGATGGCACGCCTGGATCAGTTGCCTGAAGTCAAGGAAGTGGCGCAGATTGCCAGTGCATTCGGGCGAGAGTTCGAAGCCGGACCCCTTGCACTAGTATCAGAGCAGTCATCAGAGACCATAAATGAGTCCCTGGAAAGCCTGGTGAAGATTGAACTCGTGTTCTCTCGCAGTGGCAGGGACGGGGCTCATATATTCAAACATGCCCTGGTGCGCGATGCAGCTTATGAAAGCCTGCTCAATCGACGACGGCAGGAAATTCACGGCCTGATCTTCAATGTATTGAAGGAAGTGGAGGACACAACGCCTGGCGTCTTGGCGCACCATGCCGCAGAAGCCGGCATGCTGGCTGACGCTGTGCGCTACGGGCGAATCGCTGCCGAGCAGGCGCTATCTCGACCAGCCTATGCCGAAGCAATCGCCCATCTTGATAAAACCATCGCGTTGCTGGATCAGCAGGAATCCAGTAACGAAGTATTGGAACAGCGCAAGCAATTGCTTCTGCTTTCCGGCCAGGCCCGAATTGCTCATTTCGGTTATGCTGCGGAATCGACCGTAAAAACCTATGCCGAGATCGAGGCGATAGCCAAAGATTCCGACGACGCCGCCCTGCTCGTAGATGGACTATACGGTCGGTGGGCTGGTCAATATGTACCCGGGCGCAATCTGATTGCCTTGGAAATTGCTGACAGCATTTGTGATATAAGCGGCCAAACGAATGATGATCTGGCTGTGGCACTTGGCTTGAGGCTGCGGGGAACTGTACTGACCATGATGGGCAGAATAGAGCCCGCGATGGAAGCCCTCTCTCAGGTGGACGACCATTATAATCACGTAATTCACAAACAATATGCTTCCAGATTTGGGCAGGATGTGAGCATTGCCGGAAAGTGCTACCGGATTGGCGTGTTGACACTGAACGGGCGTCTCGACGCTGCAGCTGAATTGGCCAAGAAGGTCCTGACCGATCTTGATATCGTCAATCATCCCCACACATCGGGCTATGCACTTGGCCACCTTGCCTGTTTTCTATGCGCGGCCAGAATCTCGCCAATTGGTGAGGAAATCGCGCAGAAATGTATCGAAATCAGCGAACTTGAAGAGACGCCGCTATGGGCTGCACTGGGACATGCGTCGCTGGCGGTGAGCATGGTGCATAAACAACAGGCAAAGGAAGCGCTGCCAGAACTTGGCTCCGCGCTGGAATTGCTGAAAACTTTGAAGTTCTCTGTATTCAGAACCGTGCTTCTGCCGGTATATGCGCGGGCACTTGCGCTCGCAGGGGAAATATCTACCGCAAACAGCAAACTTGCAGAAGCAATGGAACTCATCGAAGAGAACGATGCAAGGTACTCCGAAGTCGATATTATTTGCACTCAGGGCCGCATAAAATTGCTGCAGGGAGAGCGAACAGAAGCGTTGGTTTGTTTTGAACGCGGCGTTGCAAAAACACAGGAGCGAGGCCATCTGACCGCGGAACTGAGCGCCGCTTCCTTGCTGTTTGAAATGTTGGCTGAAGATGGCCAGTCCGAAAAGGGTCGCGAAATTTTGCAGACTGCCTACGACAAGTTTGAAGAAGGTCATTCTTGGCCCATTCTACTGGATGCCGCCAAGCAACTTGAACTCTAACACGATACCTTCGGTTCACCAGGCTTGGCCAAGGCCATTTTTGGTCGCGACGGTCAAGAAGCCTGTTGAATTTTCAGCCGTAGACGCTTTTGACATGCGATGCTGAATATTGCCGGTTGGGGAAAGGGTGCAGGCAAGCTTTCTGTACAAAAATACCACTTCCCGCGGCCCTCCAACAAACCGGTTAGCTTCACTGGCAGCCAGTTTACTTTCTCGGTTGGCATGTTTGGCTGTACCACAGATATTTGACGCAACAGGTTCAGATTCAAACCAGCACCAACCGCTTTAATCATGGCTTCCTTGGCAGTCCAATATCTGAATATCGTAGAGAGCCGGTCCTTCGAACTCAGTGCGGAAAATTCAATGCGCTCTAATGGCGAGAGTATTTTGTCCGAAAACGCTGCCGCGTCCAGCGGGCGGATAATTTCGACATCAATGCCAACCGGGCCTTCGCTGCTAATCGCAATCAACCCATTATTTCCGGTCTGCGATGTGTTGAAATGGAGTTCGGGGTGATCACCGACAAGTGACGGCTTTCCATTCACCCCTGTATCAAAAGTCAATCGTTCAGCAGATATTCCCGTATGGTCCGCTAAGATCCGCCGCAATAAGCCGCGACGATAGGCAAACGACTCAGCAATTTCTGGTCGCTCTATTGATCGGTAGTGTCTTAGCTCAGCTTCATCGAGAAACTCGTTTCCAGTTGAGTCTGCTGAAACCAAGTTTGGGTGGCTATACCAATAAACATAAATTGGTTTGGGCTCTGTCACGAGACCCGCGATCCGACAACTCGGCGCACCACGTCTGTCAGCAATCCTATTACGTCCGATTCAGATTCCTGAAACGGAAATTGGTGACCTCCGGAAAATTCTTGTTGTGAGACCGAGCAACCAAAATGTTGTTTCCATCTGGCGACAGATTCATTTGAAACAACTGGATCGGATTCGCCGCTCAACAGGTGCACCTCGGCACAGGTTAATTTCGACTCCTCAACAACCACATGGCCACGCAATAGTTGGAAATCTCCCTGAAGGACCGGCGCCAAAGACGCAAACAACTCGTCATTTTTCACTACCGAGCTATTGCCGGAATCATAAGCCACAAGCATTTGCTTCAAAGCTTCATCGCTCAATTTTGCCTTATTGGCCGAAGGCCGCGGTGGTGTGGAAGCCGACAGAATGATCGCCACCGGCCCGCAATCCATACCCTGCAGTTTTCTGGCCAATTCAAACGCCATCACACCTCCCATGCTGTGACCAAAAAGTATCAATGGTCTCTGATCTGATTTTTGTTCGAGATACGCTGAACATATTTGGTCAACTGCATCTTCAAGGCTGTCCACAACAGGCTCGTCAATGCGATTTTCGCGTCCGGGCAATTGGCACACATGCATGGCGCAATACCCCGGGAGTTTGCGCTGCCAAGAGCGGTAAGCGAAAGTGCCGGCACCGGCGCCTGGAATGCAAATAACATCAACCAAGGGTGTCAATCGATTGGGCCAGGATTCAAGCCACAACCGACTATCGCTTTTTTGCCCTGAGATCATGCGCTGACGGCGTCAGCCTGAAGCAGGCGCATTTCAATGTTGGTGCGAATGAAATCAAAATCTTCAACGATGGCAAAATGGCCGGTATCGCGCTCAAACAATTCAAAGTTGTCCGTCGTAAACTTCTGCCAGATCGATGCGTGAACACGCCTGAAATAATCATCACGCATTCCCCTGAAACAGGTAATCGGCACCGCAAACGGACGTTCCGGCAAATAAATATATCGACTGGTCATCTCGAATTCGGCTCTGACTGTTGGTAGCACCAATTGGCGAAGCTCCTCCTCCTCAAGCATCTTTGAACTTTCCGATATGCCGAACGCACGGACGATTTCAGCAAAAACTTCATCTGGTTGCTGATAACCCAATCTACCGGCCTTGTAGTCGACGTAAGACTTTAGCCGTTGGTTGAGTTCTTCTTCAAAATTCCCGGGGGCCCTAAGTACACTTGGTGGTCTCGCACCCGAAACAAAAATATGCTGTGGCATGAGATCGTGTCGGGCTTGAAAAAATCTGAGCGTTTCATAAAGCGTCAAGCCGCCCAGACAATGGCCAAGCACAGCGTAAGGCCGGTCCAGCTTTTCACGCAATTCAGGATACAGGCCACGCGCAAATTGCTCGATGGTGCGCACCGGCTCTTCGTCAATCCTGCCAAGGCGTCCTGGCGCCTCGACCGAAACAATCTCAATGTCAGAGTTGAAGGCATCACCCCAATTATCAAAAACCGCCGATCCGCCACCAGCAAACGGAAAGCAAAACAAGCGTAAACGGGCGTTAGGTCGCGGGCGCTGAATCACCAACCAGGAGCCCGTGGCCTTTTTGGTTTGAACGATGTCCGATCCATTTGGATCCATTCCGGCGGCTTTTTCTGTTGGCTGAATTGCGTCGTTTGCCCCCGAACCAGGTTCAAATAGCGCCGGCAGTCCCAGCGCCACCATGTCCGCAAGCTCATTGACCGACGGACCACGCAGCAATTCGCGGGCAGGCAACCGAACCCCAAATACACTTTCGATATCGTTGATCACAGTGATCGACATCAGTGAATCCAGCCCCATTTCTCGAAGCGACAGATTGCGATCTGACAGGTCGTCTATCTCCAGATTAACGCAACAAATTTGTTCAACTGCAGCGGTCAGCAGCAATTGCCGGTCATTCAGACCTGCAGCCTGCAGCCGCTCCATTGTGTCTGAAAGATCTTCCAGTATCTGCCGTCCTGTACCGGCACCTGCCTGACTGAGTTCTGCATAGAGTTTGGGAGGGTTGGCAAACTGGGAAACGAAACGGTCCCAGTCGGTGTGTGTGACCACCATATGTTCCTGATTTTGAGCCAACGTCACAGACATTGCCTCCAGTCCGATGTCGGCAGGAATAAATTTGGTCCCGCGAGCCCGCCAGATCGCCTCGCCTCTCTCTCCGGATTCTACTGCCAGGCCGACATTTTCCCAAGGTCCCCAATTCATTGCAGTAGCGCTTAATCCAAGTCGCCGTCGATAGCTCGCCAGACCGTCCTGGAACGAATTTCCCGAGACATAGTTCAACTGTCCCATGGAGCCAATGACGCTGAGTATCGAAGAGAATAATACGAAATGGCCAAGCTGCAGATGTTCAACAGCCAGATGTAGCGCCCAACTTCCCTCGATTTTCGCATTGGTGACGCGGTGATAGCGTTGCCAGCCCATCTCAATCATGATGCCGTCATCCAGCAATCCGGCACAATGGAAAACACCGTCAAGTGCAGGTCCACGCTGTGTGATATCCGCAATCAGACTATTTACCTGCTGTTGCTCGGTAATATCAGCGGAGACTATGTGCACGCGTGCGCCGAGTTCCTCCAGGGTGCCGATTGTTTGCTGCTGTTCCGGTGAAGGCTGGCGACGACTGACAAGCCAGATTGCGCGCGCCCCATGTTCACTCACAAGCCAGTCGGCAACCTTGAGGCCCAACGCACCAAGTCCTCCCGTGATCAGATAACTGGCATCAGGTCTAATCGGTGGATTTACCGGCAGGGTGTATTCGTCAAACTCCCGCCGAACGAGCCTTGGAGCAAATCTCTTGCCGTCGCGAAGCACCAGCTGATCTTCACCATCCGAGGCCTGCATTTCCCGCAGAATATGAGCACCGGAAGTACGGGCATCAATATCGATCATACCACCCCAGACATTAGGGTGTTCCTGAGCAATGGCCCGGCCATGTCCCCATAGGACCGACTGTATGGCTTCTCCCCCCAGATGATCATCGGAGGGAGCCTGAGCACCGCGTGTAAGGTACCAGATTCTTGGCTGGATATCGCTTGATTCAGCAGTCTGGATCGCGAGTTTCAGCGCCGCCTGCGAAACCTCAAACTGCCGTTGAGTCTCACCTGTCAGACTCTCCGGGTTGAGCAATGCCAGTGGTGGGCACGAAAGGGAAGTAGCCAAGACGATCCCGTCAACCGATGGCTGTGAAAAGGATGGGCCCGCACCGCCGCCTTCGTCGCCCTTGCCGCCCTCGCCGCCATTTTGCAAAAGGACATCCGGCGTGATTAACGACCAGGAGTCAACGCTGCTATCCATTGCTTCCAGAAGTGGTTCAACGTTGCTCCGACTATCGCATACAATCAACCAACGGGCCGATTGTCTTTCGGATGGAGTTGAAACATCGTCAAGGGCTCGCCAGTCCACACCATAGAGCCATTCTTCCACTCGAGCCTGCCCCGCTGGAAAAAATTCTTCGCGGGCGAGCATTTTAACCGTCAATCCGGTCAACGAGGCGACCGGTGATCCGTCTTCGGCATAGATTTCGACGTCGACAATATGACGGTCAGCATACTGGTCAGCGCCCTGACGCAGCTTGCAGTGAGACCACAATTCGGCTGGCACTTCTTTGTAGATGGCGAACCGTTCCACGGTGATCGGAAGATATGTCGTCTCCTGATCAGCAGGGACATCTGAAAAATCTCCATAGTCTCCGGTGGCCGCCGGGAACAGGTGAAGACAGGCGTCCAGAATTGCCGGATGCATGGGCGCGTCCGATTCAACCGCGTTTGGCGAAAGGTTGATATTGGCCAAGGCACTATGATCACCAACCCACAATTGGCGAACATTTTTGAAGCCCGGTCCGTAGTTCAACCCCAGCTGATCCAGTACGCTGTAATATGTTTGCGGGAGCACAACATGCTGGTGCAGTCGGCGCAGGGCCTCAAGATCGGCAACCTGTCGCGGTTCTGCTGAAAATGGCGCTATGGAAGCTTCACAATGGACTCTCCAATCGTCCTGTCGATTTGGATCATCGGCCAGGCTCTGCAGCTTTGCAGTGCCGGCGGACAGGTCTTTGGGAAGATCGAAATTCAGTTGTGTGGCTTCGCCATCACCGATCAGGCAGGCCTCCCGATAAGTAAGATTGCCGACTTCCATCGATGTTCCGGTAATCCGTACTGCTGCTTCCATGAATGCGAGTAACGCAGCTGCAACCGGCAGCGTGACTTCTCCATAAACCTTATGATCCGCCAACCAACCGGGTTGAGAAATTGAATAACGGGTTTGAAAGCAATGGCTGTCTCCGGGAATCTTCAGTTCTTCACCACACAGGCCATTGGGCGCTGTCGCTGACACATTTGGTTGCTGATCGAGCCAATAGGACTGATGGTCAAACGGGTATTTGGGAATGCTGATCCGCGGTGGTTTGTCGGTGCCGTAATAAGATTTTAAGTCGAGCGGATAGCCTTTTTCCCACAAGCGACACAAGGTTTTGGCCGTCGCTGCCCAGTCATCGCCCGCTTGATCTAAAATGCCGTGTAGTTCCACGGACTGCTCACCAACACCCGCCGATACAAAACTGCGCAATGCGGTTCCGGGGCCCACTTCAATAAAATCGGTACAACCTAACTCCAGCAGTTGTTGAACAGCATCAGCAAACCGCACGGGACTGAGAATATGACGCGCCAGATAGGCCCCGTCGAGTTCATCGGTGTGCAATTGCCCGGTCAAGTCGGAGACAAACGGAATTGTTGGGCCCTCTGCCTCGACATCGGCTGCAAATGTTTCAATCCCACGTGCAGCGGGCTCCATCAATCGCGAATGAAAGGCATGGGATACGGGCAATTGGCGGCAGGCCACACCCCCTTCTTCAGCCAGAACCATAGCTGTGGCAATTGCTTCCTCGTCTCCGGCAATTACGGTACTTAGCGGACTGTTGATTGTGGCAATTGAAACGCCCTCAACCTGCCGACAAATGTCTTCGGCAAAATGAAGATCTCCAAACAATGCAGCCATTGCTCCACCGCTCGGCAACTGACCCATCAGGCGTGCCCGCTCGGCGATCAGGTCAGCCGCTGCTTCGGGCGTGTAGATACCCGACACTACCGCTGCCGCGAAGGCCCCGACACTGTGTCCCAGAACCGCATCTGGTTGAATGCCCCAGCTTTGCAGCATGTCTGCCAAGCCCAGTTCCACCGCAAATAGTGCTGGCTGCAACATGCTTGTGTGAGTCAGGACATCGGCGTCATGGTTGTCAAAAATCGCCGCCTTGATGTCCAGTCCGAACCTATCCAACAAACGGGACGCAACCTGGTCAAAACTCGTTCGAAAACGAATTTCGGAATCGTAAAATTGCCGCGCCATGCCCAGCGTTTGAGCTCCCTGACCTGGAAACAGAAACGCCAGCTTTCTATTGGACACCTTCTGTGTCGCCTGGCCTTGCTTCAAAGCCAGTGCCTCTATCAACTCGTTGGCACTTCGGCCAGACGCTGCCAGTCGGTGTTTCATTGATTTGCGTGTGGTTGCAGATGCCAGGCAGATGTTGGGCAATTCTTCAGGTAGGCAACCGGCAAGACGTTCCTGCCAGTGCATGGTCGACCGGCTTAATGCCTCCGGCGAATTCGCGCTAAACGCCAGCAGGTTGACGTGCATTTGTTCTGCTTGTTGCGAAGCACACTTTGGAGCCTCCTGCAAAATCGCGAAAGCATTTGTCCCGCCCAATCCAAGTGAATTAATTGCAGCACGTTTAGGGGCTTCGCCCGTGTTCCAATCAACAGTCTCGGTAGGCACGACAAAAGGTCCCTTGGCCAGATCCATACGAGGATTTGGTTCTGAAAAATTCAGCGATTCAGGTATTTTCCGATGATACAGGCTGAGGCAAGTTTTGATCAGAGAAGCCACGCCAGCTGCCTGCTCTAAATGGCCAATATTGGTTTTGACTGAACCCAGATAACAACCTGCGGCTTCGGTCTCCTCATCACTTGCAAAACAACGGCGCAGAGCTTCCACTTCCAAAGGATCTCCGACAACCGTTCCGGTGCCGTGTCCTTCAACATAGCCGATTGTCGATGGTGGCACTTCGGCTGCCGCAAATGCTGCTGTCATGGCCTGGACCTGCCCCTCGGTACTGGAAGCGGTATAGCTCATTTTCTGGCCGCCGTCATTGTTGACCGCGGAGCCCAGAATTACAGCATAGATGCAGTCTCCATCGGCCAGCGCATCTTCGACATGTTTAAGGACTACAATTCCCGCACCGCTACCAAAAACCGTGCCTTCGGCTGCAGCATCATAGGCCCGGCATTTGCCGTCTGGTGACAGAATGTCACCTGCGCGATGAGTATAGCCAACGATATGCGGAACGCGCACTACCGAACTCCCGGCAACGGCCATTTCACACTCACCATCAAGTATGCTCTGGCAGGCCAGATGGACAGCCACCATGGCCGTTGAACACGCTGTCTGTACATTCACGGACGGCCCCGTCAGGCCCAGTTTGTAGGACAGTTTTGTGCTTAGAAAATCCTTGTCATTGGCAAGGTGTTCTACGCCACCCGTTGCACCACCGTGAAGTGCCGACTGAGCCAGAAGATAACTGCTGACCACTCCTCCCGAACCAACAAATGCACCCACACGACGATCGAGTTCACCCGGAATGTAGCCGGCATCTTCGAACCCATGCCAGGCTACTTCAAGTAAAAGTCGTTGCTGCGGATCCATGAGCCGCGCTTCGCGGGGCGAATATTCGAAAAACCCGGCATCAAACTGATCAATGCCTTCAATAACCGGAGATGCTTTCACATAGTCGCTGCGCTTGATATCTCTTGGCGAAACGCCGCTTTTGAGCAACTGGTCATCGCTAAAATGGCTAATCGAATCAACGCCGTTGCAAAGGTTTTCCCAGAACTCTTCAGGACTGTTGGCGCCGGGAAACCGACACGCCATGCCAATAATGGCGACCCCCCGGTGTTCTTCGTCCTGGCTCATCAGCGATCACCAATCGCTATCTGCGCCGGTTCGCGCGACGAGAACCACCGGACGGCGGCAGCGGCGGCGGCGCGTCCGAGGCGACTTTGTTTAGCGATAGTTCAGGATCAGCTGCAAGACCAGGGTTGAGTGTTACCCGATAGGCATTTATCAGGTCACCAACTGTGCGCACTGAAGTGATTGGAATCTCCTGGAAAGGATCGGCATCCAGCTCGTCTTCCAGAAACAGCACAATCTGCGCAATATCCATGGACTTCAGCCCCAGCGTATCGACAAGTTTGGCAGATTCCTCGACGCCACCACTGTCGAGCCCCTGTTCCTGCAACAAGTCGGTTATCGTATCGAGAACCGTATTTGTAACCCGGTTCTCCGCGTCATTTTTCGCTAGCATGTCAATCCTCCGTCAACCACCAGTACCTGTCCAGTTATGAACGACCCCTGATCCGATGCAAGAAAATAAACCGCCTCGGCAATCTCATCAGACTCGGCTAAACGACCCAGCGGTGTGCGGCGCTGAATGCGTTTTTTGGCATCGTCTGATAGCTCCCCCACCATGGCGCTTTCAAAGTAACCCGGAGCCACAGAATTGACCCTGATATTTCGGGCTCCCAATTCTCTGGCCAGGCTTCGGGTCAGTCCATCCAGTGCCGCCTTTGTCGCACTATATACCGCGACCCCACTGTGACCACGGACACTATTTACAGAAGAAATATTGACGATGCTGCCGCGGCCATTTCTGATCATGCTTTTGCTACACAATTGGGTCAATAAAATCGCGCTGCGCAAATTGACGTTAATCAGCTGATCAACATCCTGCATCCGCTGTAGAGCCAGCAGTCCGTCATTGCCCGTACCTGCATTGTTGATCAACGCGTCGATTCGTGTCCAAGATTTGACAATTGTTTTGACCGCAAGGCGAACCTGATCCTCATCCGAACTATCTACAGCCAACCACACAAAACGAGCGCTGCCGCTCGAGCCGTATTCCTTTTCCCTTTGCTCCACCTCAGCCGTCTTGCTTCGGCTGAACGTTGCAACTCGCCATCCCATGTCCAAGAATTTATCGACAAGCGATAATCCCAGTCCACGACTTCCGCCGCTGATGAGCACAACAGGGGCTTCTTCAATATGAGTGGAATCAGATTGGTTTGATGTCACGGATGTGGTTCCCGGGTCTTCTTGAAACGTTCTGAATGGAGCGGTGTATTGGCAATCTTAAACATCATTGGCACTTTGTGGGGCTCAAGGCGCTCACGGCAATATTGGCCAAGTCTGGCTCTTAGATTGCGGCTGTCTTCTTGCTTCACCAAACTTACGGTTGCCATCAAGACCGAACCCATGATCGGGCTGGGCCGCGCATTCACCGTCACATCGACAATGTTGGGAGCGTCCAGCAAGACATTCTCCACCTCCGTTGGATGCACTTTTTCACCACCAATATTGATCAACTCGGAATCGCGTCCAAGGATGCGTAAGTAGCTTCCATCAACTTCAACCCTGTCACCTGTATTTAACCACCCGTCGCCGTCAAACGGACTTGGCGCGTTGAGATAACCAATCATCGCTGTGGAAGCGCGCAGCCACAATATGTCGTCGCGCACCTGGTATTCGATACCCTTGCCGCCAATCTCCACCCAAAGCGATCCGGCGGACTTGGATCGTGTCGGCACGATACCAATTTCGGAAAGACCATAAGTCTGTTTGAGGCGAATATTGGGAAACGCTGCCTGCAATGCCTTCAACGTTGTTTCGGGCATGACCTCCGTACCATAGGTAATCAGTTCCAGGCTTGAGAGGTCATATTTTGACGCCACATCCGACATCAGCAGCATCTTTAAAAAGGTCGGGCTGGTCGGCAGCAGGCTTATGCGGTGATTTTCAATCAATGACCCAGTCGTGACGATGGACCGGTCCGTTGGCACCACGATGGTGCCTCCCTGACCCAGAATGTTGATCATCGTATTGATGCCGCCGATATGGTCGAACAACAAAAAGGCAAGAGTGACGAAACTCTTTTTTTCTGTTCGGGTCGTCTCCAGCAATTGGTCCAGATTGAGCAAACATGTTTTTGGAATGCCCGAGGAACCTGAACTGAAAAGGATAAGGCCTGCCTGGCCTTTACCTGCGAGTTCATCGAGCAAAGTGTGTCTTGAACCAACTGCAAGTCGAGTGATATCCGATTTACCCTTGTCAGGATTGATGATCAGCCAGTTGGCATCAGCCATTGCACAGCGGGCGTCCAATACTGCCTTCGGCAATTTGGTCAGCGGCACGACGATTGTCTTTTTTATGGCAAGCGCCAGCATCAGCGCAAAACTGGAAGGAGAGTGATCACCCTGTACGACCACCACGTCTCCCGCGCTGATGTCCCGGCGATCTAATTGTTTCATCCACTCCTGGGCCGCAACATACAATTGATCGTAAGCGATCGATCCACCATCCCAAAAAAAGGCAGGCCGATTACCGCGAGAGCCGATTCTCTCCAGATACCAATGGTTGGGCACAGAACTCATTTCAGATTGAACATAACCGATTTGGGCAATGCTTCTGATTGCCTGATCGGCAGGCGATCATTCAGAGCTTTTTTTCATTGCTTTGGCGATGTCCTGCATGTTTTTGGACGCAACATCGAACGATGCCTGCGGGTCTTCCAAACCCATGCGCATGACTTTGAGATAGCTCATCCGCATATCGACAAAGGACTGCATCATCTTTGTGCTGGCACTCATCATGGTCGACATTGCATCCTGCATTTCCAGCAGTGTTTGCTCGCCAGCTTCCAAAAGCCGGTCCTCCGGGTCCGTACTCTTGTCAACCTTTGGTTTGTCGGTCTTGGCCATATGAATTCCCTCCCTACTGCGCTTAAGCGCTTCAATCTACATTGCTAATCAAGTTCGTGATTGGATTCAACAATAATGATGCATTCACCATTTTCAACCATAGGTTTCATCCGTTGCCCGCCGGTTGCGCGCCATGACTGACAGAGAATCTGCGATTTCAGATAATGTCAGACGCGCATCGTCGAGAATCAGCATCTGCATTCGAACTGACGCGGCCATCAACTCTGTTGCACTTTCAGAAAAATCGGACGACGCCATTTGAAATTCTGCAACGTTTATCAGGGTCATGCGACCTTGTTCCGTTGATTTGTCGATACCGATTTGATTGGGCATTTGGGTCAAGCCGTTTCAGCTTTCTCTTTGATGTTATTTATCTGCTTATAGCGAAGCGGTTTTAGTTTTGGAGGCTTATCCAATCCCAGATCCTTGTAATTTTCCTGAATAAATACCTGCGCCGTATCGTAACCAATATCCCACCAGCTGGACATGTTGGAATGCGACCAGTCCAGAACGGTTTCCCAGTGTTTTTCAGGAATGTGATTTCTGAACGGCATGCGCAACATTTTCGGCAAGTCTGCATGAATCGTTTCGCCGCCAGAACTGGAAATCTTCTCCAGTTCATGAATAGTAAAGCCCGCATAACGAAGCCAGTTTTTACGGCGCAGGTGCAATGCCTTTTCGGCATCGCTCAAATCCATGGTTTCTTCATCTTCCAAAACCCAGCTTGGCAATATCTCCTGCTCCTTTTTAGAAACGGTGTCATACTGCGGGTCTCTTTCGGCGAAGCTCCTGTTCAAACCTTTTATCCTGGTCTCCGTATCGTCGAGAACTTTGGCGCGATCAACGCGAGCCATTTTGATGATTTCTTGAAGATCCGACTTAAGGTCTTTGACTTGTTCATTTGCGCCGGATTTCAGTTTGTTCAATAGATCCTCAATCTTGGCTGTCATGTCGTCATAATTAGCGATGATTTCCATATTTGAGTTCATGACGCTGTAGGAAAAGCGCTTCAGATCCACCAATTGTTCCTGCAGATATGCGAGCTGCGTCAAAGGTGCGACGATCGATTTACCCCAGGCATCGATGATGTTTTTCGGCTCGGCCAGTAAATGTCGGTTACCCATCAGATCAAAATAGATCAGCGTATCTATATTTCTGTCCGCCATGACATCGTCGGGGTTGAACTGCATGGTGCGAATAGCTGAACCTTCCAGGAAAGTTTTTACCACACCGTCTGTGTCACGCAGTTTATAAGGAGCATAGAGGAAAGGCATTGCCAGACCGGCCTTGAAGTGTTCCTCCGTAATCTCTTTTTTCCTGAATGTGCGTTCGCCCTTCTCTTCGATACAATAGGCTGACAACGCAAACGCCGTGTTATTTTTTTCAAGGTTCTTTTCCAGATCATCAAAATCGACCATCAGACCAATCCAGGGGGGTGGCTAGCACAGACCCTGGCTACTTGAGCTGAGACTGGATGGCTGCATCGCAGCTGCAAAGAGCCCCATCATATCTCCCAATAGTCTTTGCCGGCGGCTGTCACGCGGTATCCCCCAGATGGTCGGATTCACCGCGTGGGCATAGGCCTCCGCCAGTTTGCCGGGTTTCTGGAAGATTTTGTAATTGACCGGGAACTGGTTGTATATGAAGTCATCGATGCCCATTTCCCGCGTCGATTGCAGGCTACGGCGACGAGCAGCCTTCCATGATTCTTTTTTTGATTGACGGCGTGGCGCCGCATATAACAGGCCAGCGACCATGCCGGCGCCCGTTGTGGTAATGACCTTGTATTCCACTCCAGCTTCATCAAGAGCCAAAAGCGCTCCAGTCATCAAAGTCAGATTTGGTGCTCCACCCCCTAGTGCAATCGCAACGGACATTGTTTCCCTCCCAAGTATTGATCGCAACAAGCACGTCGGCCCGCACGATCCCGCATAGTTATAATCATTTGCACAGGTGGTGATCTTTGGCAATTCAACAGTCGAAACTGAAGATGAAAGCACTTATTGTTAGTCAGTCAGCAATCTAATCTATTCAGGAATTTGAACGATTTATCGCTGCTGTAGCTATTCCCATAGTAATTAGCGCCGCTCCTCCAAAACGAGTCAGCCAACTAAGTACTGATGGTTTGGAGATCTTGCTGCGTAGTTTGTCAGCCAGCAACGCATAGGCCAGCGCATTGAGAGCCGCCAAGCCAACAAACGTTACGATCAGAATTGCAAATTGTATCGCAAGAGGGTTTGAAGGAGTGATGAATTGAGGCACAAATGCAATGAAGAAGACAATCGACTTGGGATTGAGAGCCGTAACCGCAGCGGCGTGATTAAACACACCTTTGGACGGTATTTGGGATGTAGCGGGCGTGTCACCAAGTCTCGCCGTTGATGCGCTGCGAAACAGCCTGATGCCGAGATAAATCAAATAGACTGCACCAACCCATTTCAGCACGACAAACAATTGTGCCGATGCCAACACCAACGCACCGAGCCCAGCCAATGAAGCGCTCATCGCGATCAAATCACCGAGTGCGACGCCAGCAACCGTGGCCAATGCGACACTCCTGCCTTGCCCTAATGCGTAGCTCATAACCAGAAGAACGGTTGGTCCTGGTATCAGCAGCAAAGCCGTGGAAGCTGCAACAAAAGCAATCCAAAGTTCGAACGTCACGGTCATCATCCAAATGAAAATCGACCTCACAAAGCAGCCAATTGGAAATTTTGTAAAGAAGAAAATTCTCTAATGCCTGACTTCCGATCTTAGTGATCGGGCGACATTTGATGCCTGTATGCAGACCCACTTGCCACCCGCCACGTCCCCCACTGGAAGTTATTTTGACAAGGCTCCTGCCATGCGAACCAACTGAATAAATTCGCTGCGATAGCCAAACCTGTCCTCTCCGCGATGATTGCGCGCCAGAGCACCTATTTGTTCAAAGCTGAAATCCTCAAGGGCTGGGTTGCCACGCAGTTTTTGACCGAAGGCGGCAACAGCGGCAGAAAAGCCAGTATCTGCCGATGTGTCGGTTGCAGCTTCACCGGGCTCAGGGAATATGACGGCTTGCTGCAACAGGCGGCTTCGTGACTCGTCAGGCAATTTGTAGCGCAGCTTCAGGTATCCAATTTCACCATAGGGATTGTCGGCAGCGGCAATCTTGGCCGATCCATAGCGCAAGGGCGTGTTGAGAATTGCGGGACTGTTTACTGGCGTCAATTCATAAATTGCCGTCACACTGTGGCCCGCGCCGACCTCCCCGGCATCAACCTTGTCATTGTTGAAGTCCTGCGTCTTCAGCGCTCGGGTTTCATAACCGATGAGACGATATTCGGCGATCTTTGCGGGATCAAACTCCAGTTGGATCTTAACGTCCTTGGCAATGGTGAACATGGTGCCGCTTGATTCTTCAACCAAAGTTTTCTGGGCTTCTGCCAACGTGTCGATATAGGCGGCCTGGCCGTTGCCATTCTGTGCCAGTTTCTGCATCAAAGCATCGTTGTAATTGCCCTGACCAAACCCAAATACTGACAGAAAAACTCCGGTCTTGCGTTTCTTGGCAATGAGGTCTTTGAGTTTTTCAGGATCCGAAATCCCAACATTAAAGTCGCCATCGGTCGCCAGCATGACCCGGTTCACGCCACCATCGATAAAATTCTTTTCTGCCAACTGGTAAGCCCGCTCAATGCCTCCAGCCCCAGCGGTGGAACCGCCTGCCTTCAAATTGATTAGTGCCGCCTTGATGGTGGCGCGGTCGGATGCCTCAACAGAATCAAGAATGGTTGCCGAGCGCCCCGCATAGGTGACTATCGAAACCCGGTCGGTGGGTTTGAGTGTCTGCAGCAAGAGTTGAAAACTCCTGATCAGGAGCGGCAATTTGTTGGGCTGGTTCATCGAACCGGAAACATCCAGAAGAAATACCAGGTTGGTATCCGGCTGGCTCTCGGCTGCAATGTCGAAGCCCTTGATCCCCACCGTCATCAATTGAGTGTCGGTATTCCAGGGTGTTGGGGTTATCGAAACCGTCGGTTTAAAGGGTTGCGATCGTTCCTCGGGCAACGGGTATGCGTAATCAAAATAATTGACCATTTCCTCAACCCGAACCATGTCCTTCGGTGGCAAGTTTCCCGCACTCAACGCAGCACGAAGGCGGGCATAGGAAGCCGTATCCACGTCAATCGAGAAGGTTGATACGGGGCTTGTCGCCACTGATGTCACACCTTGATCTTCAAAACGGGTGTAGCGTTCCGACTGCTGAGGTATCGGTTGTATTCGCGATATTGAATCGGCTTCACGCGATTCTTTCTTGACCAATGATTGCGACATTTGAGTCGACGGTTTCGCCTGCAAGTTTTGCCGTCGATTGTCGTCCCGGTCCTGTAAGGTAAACTGGATCGGCTTTTCCGAGGCCGCTCGATTTCGTTTCGGTTCCGCTGGAGCAGGGGCCACCTCACCAAGGACTTCGGCTTCTACAACTGGTGATCCACTGTGTAATTTGGCCTTTTTGTCCCCCACCGGGGAGCGTACCGCTACCGGGCTGGTTTCAAGTGGAAATTCCTGATCCATTACGTTCCAGGCAACCATTGCCACCACCGGCAGCGCAACAATGCCTGTTGCCGTTGCCAGGCTTGCCGGCTTCATTTCCCAGACAGGTTTAAATACAGAATTCATAATCATGCTCCACATATGATTGAGTGTGGAGTTGTTACGCGTTGGCCTGGCCGTTCCTTGGGTCGACACTGAATTTTTTTGCTCAACTGATTGATGGTGCAGATCAAATGCATCCATGGCTGCATGCAGACCACGTTCGCGTGCCTGGTCATCTGGAGCTTGCGTGACGATGCCAGAAAGCGCTTTTAGCTGATCATCTGTCATTTCAAATACTCGCCTCCTGCACCAACAGTAATTTCAGTCGTTTTTTTGCATCGTGAATGTTTGACGACACGGTACCTTCAGCGCAGCCCATTACCTTGGCAGCTTCTCCGTGAGTGAGTTCCTCACCAAAAACCAGCATTATCGCGTCGCATTGTCTTGTGGGCAGTTTCCTAACCGCCTGCCAAAGACTGGTCAGAGCGTCCTCATCACCTCCATCGGAAGGCATTTGGACAAGTGACTGAGTTGGCTCATTAGAGAATTCTTTCAACTTCCTGCTATTTGCCTGCTGTTTGCGATAATGGTCGCGGGTGGCATTGAGCACCACCTGATAAAGCCAGGTTGTGAACTGCGCGCTGCCACTGTAGCTGGTAATTGAGCGGCCAAGACGCGCACAAACGTCCTGCGCAATGTCTTCCGCATCTTCACGATTTCCACTCCACTTCCACGCCACACGAAAGATCAGGTCATAATGGCGAGAAACCAGCGCGGCAAAGCCCGCCCGATCTCCCGCGATCGCTCGTTGCACCAGCTGACCATCACTATCTTCTTGAGCGTTCATCACATATCAGACGTGGCCGGTAGAGCATTCCTTGGGTAGTATGGAAATTTTTTTCTCGCCCATCCCGGCCACCTGCTATTCGTTTCTGTCGAAGCAATCGTGTTTTAGGAGATGTTTTAGGCAAAAATGGCGCCTCGATGCCGATCCCGGTAAATTTGCCATCCATTAAGCATTAATTCGAATATTCAGAAATATTAAGCTCGATGCCATCATTGCCTGACAAACTTACCAATTGGAGGGCGCCGCTAGCTAGACGAGGGAAGGCGGACAATGGGCTTTAAGATTCGGATCAGAACCGCGTTTATCATCGCGTTATTGGCGATCGGGCTGATTCCGCTCTCGATCTTTGCCTGGTATTCATACGAGCGAACTTTGGCACGCGAGTTTGAGGAAGTTAATGACCGGCACCTGTTGCTGGCTCAGAATCTGTCTTCCACTTTGTCGCGCTATGAAAAAGATGTTCGCGCAGCCATCCGTTCGGTTGCTGCCTCGCTGGACAGTTCAACCAATTATCCCGGCTCTAAAGAGCTATTGCAGACCCTGCATGTCGAACAAATATCCTTGATCGACACCGACAGTGGCACAGTAACAGCTTCCATGAGCGCTCTTAACGGGACCCGAACCCATGCGATAAGTGCAAGTTTGCTGGCCGAAGCTGCAGATGCGGCAAATCCTAAAAATCTCACATTTTTGCCAGTTCAAAATACCAGTCACGGCAACATAATACATGTAGTTGGGCTGTTTCAGGACAAACTGGTAATCGCCTGCCTTGGAACCAAATATTTCGTTGAACTGGGCAAACAGATTTCGTTTGGAGCCAAAGGACATGCGGCAATTGTAGACCAGAGCGGAAACGTTCTGGCTCATCCATTGCCCTCCTGGATTGCCGTTGCAAAAAACATTTCGAAGGTCTCTGCGGTTCGTCGAATGATGAATGGCGAAACCGGAATTGAACAGTTCTATTCTCCCGCCTTGAAAGGTGACATGATTGCCGGTCTGACATCGGTTCAGGGGCCAGGTTGGGGGGTGATGATCCCACAACCCGTGCAGGAACTTTATGCCAAGGCTTTTGAAAACTTGAAGCCGATTTTCTTTGGTCTCATCCTGTCGGTTTTCGCTACCTTGCTGCTTGTCAAAACATCAATCAACTGGCTTGCTCGGCCATTGGAAAATCTGACGATCGACCTGAAACAACAATCGCTGGACGGAGAACCGGCGGCAGTACCACCAGACCGTGCACCCACCAATATCTACGAGTTGCAGGGCATTATCGATTCCTACAATGATCTGGCAATGATTGTACAAAACAGCGCGACCGAACTTGCCGAACGGGCTTTTCAGGACGCTGTAACCGGCATCGGCAATCGAAGCTATTTCACCAAGCGCGGCAAAACGCAGATTAATCGCCGTACTCCACTGGGCAAGAGAGGCGTGCTAATATTTACCGATCTGGATGGTTTCAAGGAAATTAACGACGTCCGAGGTCACGCAGCTGGCGATCAGGTTCTGCAGGCATTTGCCAAGGAACTTTACCCGGTGACCAAGCAGTTCATGGACCGCGAATTCAGAGGTGTGGCGGGCGCTCACCCGATAATTGGCAGGATTGGCGGCGATGAATTTGCCATTCTGCTACCAATTCCAGATCAGATTATTGAAATGGATGACGTGGTCGACCTGTGTGCTCGCCTGCGCGATTCGTTGCCAAAATCGGTCGATATCGACGGCATTACAGTTCCATGCGAACTGTCGGCGGGAGGAGCGGTCTATCCCGATCATGGCGATCAGATTGAAGACCTGATCCGCCGCGCCGATGTAGCGCTTTATCGGGCCAAGATGAGTGGCAAAAACCAGTTTGCAATTTACAGCAAGGAAAATGCGCTCGGTGGCAAAAGCGAAATTCTTTCAGCCGTCATGCATGCGATTGAAAATGACGAACTGATCCTCGAATATCAGCCAAAATTCTGCGTTACAAACCAGAAAGTTACGGGTGTTGAGGCGCTGCTGAGGTGGATGCATCCTAAACTTGGGCGCTTACCACCAAACCTGTTCCTGCCGGCGGTGCAACAAACAAATGTCATGGTTAAACTGGGTGAATGGGTCATCAATCGGGCAACAAGTGATATTAAGGAATTGGAAAAGGCCGGTCACAAGCTGAGTGTGGCGGTCAATATTGGTGCGGAACATTTTGCAGAATCAGATTTCGTTTCAAATCTGGTTGATCTGTGCAAATTTGCTGAATTCGACCCTGGACGCCTGCAGATTGAAGTGACCGAAGATGTCATGGATGCGTCCCGCGAAAATTTCAAACGAACCGTCAACAAGATACAAAAACACGGATTCTCCATCGCCATTGACGATTTTGGCAAGGGGTTTTCAAACCTGTCGCGTCTCGCGTCGGTTCCCGTTGATGTCATTAAACTGGACCGGTCGTTGGTCAACGAAGCAGTACAGGATTCCAGAGTTCATGTGATCACGCAATCTGCCATCGACATGGCCCATGCGCTGGGATCGACGGTTGTGGTTGAAGGTGTTGAAACGCTGGAGGAGGTTTCGATGGCCGAAAAGGCAGGTGCCGATACCTTGCAGGGCTTCTACTTCTCAAAAAGTCTGAGCGTTGAAAACCTTGTCGGCTGGTTGAACGATCGCGATACAAATGCTCAGCGCAAACAGCTCGCGGGACTACAATCGTCCCTGGCCGCCTCCTGAAGCCAGATTAATCGCGAATGTTCTCTCCGCCGTCATCGAGTGAAGCTGGCCGCTGCCAATATTGAAATTGCGGCGTCCAGTCAGACATACCGATGCCTGCCAGCGACAAAAAGTGCCACATGGGTGAATACAAATCACCCGGGCCAAAAGGCGCTCCTGCCCTTCTGACAATTTTGCCACCCTTGAGTTGATAGACCGCCGCTCCGGGGTAATTCGCGTGATCACCGACTGCGCATTGTTCGCTCATATAGGCACCACCACCGTGAGAGACCATGTGAAATCTCCAATCCCGGTTGAGCGCCATGCGCCTTTGGGTTTCGGGCGGATCCTTTGAAACCAGAACCACGGACATGGCATCTTCCAGATGATTGAGAATGCCGTTTATGCCATCGGCCCACAGGGTACAATAGCGACAGCCCTGCCCCATGTTGTGTATCATCAAAAGTCGATCTCGCCCGGCGAACAAGTCAGACAGGCAAGTTTCTCGATTTTGAGTTTGAAACTTGTAATCCGCAACTTCACGATCGGCCTCCTTGGCTCGAAGCGCGGCCAGTTGCTGAGACTTCTCCATTATTTCGAGCTCTAGTTTATCTGCATCGGTCATATGGCACCTCCTTCATTGATCCGGATTCTCATGAAGGGTGTCCCACGTCAGACCGAATTGCAATGATTGCCCCAGGCTAGATCTTGACGCCTCAATGTTCCAGTTGTGCTGAGCCCGTCATCATCGTTACACAAATGCCGGATTGGTCCCAGAGCTAGATAAGCTAAATCGGTTAGCGAACTCGTTGGCCGTTAGCTTCGTCAAATATGAAAAGGTTATCGGGAGGAAGGATCACGCCAACACTGTCCCCTTGCTTGCCGTCGAACTCCTTGTGAGCCTTTACGGCGATCTGATCCGAGCCACAGTCAACCGTAACCAAAGTGTGGTCCCCGATCAGCTCCGATGTATAAATTTTCCCGATAAGCGTTCCCTCGGATGGATCTGCGACGCTGCAGTCTTCTGGTCGCACACCGGCAATTGCCTTCGAAATCCGACCTTGCACGGACGTTTTGAATTTTGTGCCGTTGATCAGGAACTGATCGTTCTCAAGGCCACCATGTATCACGTTCATTGCAGGTGACCCAATAAACTGGGCGACGAATAGATTGGCGGGATTGTTGTAGATTTCGGCTGGCGGTGCCAATTGTTGCAACACGCCTTTTTCCAGAACCGCCACTCGATGAGCCAGGGTCATGGCCTCTATCTGGTCATGGGTCACGTAAATGGTTGTGATACCCAAAGTCCCCTGCATGTGTTTCAGTTCGGCCCGCATGTGCCCACGCAGTTTGGCATCGAGATTTGATAGCGGCTCGTCCATCAAAAATACAGACGGACGGCGAATTATTGCTCGCGCCAAAGCAACACGTTGCCTTTGACCTCCCGATAGTTCGCGTGGATAGCGTTCGAGAAGTTTTTCGAGTTGAACCTGTTTTGCAGAGTCCAGAATGGCCTCATCAATTTCGGCCTTGCCAACCCTCATCACCTTCAGCGGAAAACCAATATTTTCTGCCACGGTCTTGTGCGGATAAAGAGCGTAAGATTGAAAAACCATCGAGATGTCACGATATTTCGGCAGAATATCCGTCACATCCCGATCGCCGATATAGACCCGGCCCGCCGAGGGGGTTTCCAATCCTGACAAAATTCGCAGAGCAGTGGTCTTTCCCGATCCCGAGGCTCCCAGCAACACGAGAAATTCACCAGGCTCAACCTCAAGATCGAACTCTTCCAGCACCTTTACCGCACCGAAACTCTTCTGCACGGCTTCAAATTTGACTGAGGCTTTGGAATAACCAATTGCCATTTCTTACCCTTTCACCGCGCCTTGCAGGACGCCTTTTGAAATAAATCTCGTCAACAGTATCGCCATAATGATGACCGGAATGATCATCACCACGATGACTGCACACATTTCCCACCAGAAAACGCCCTTTTCGCCGGTGTTTTTCGCGGCAACCATAATCGGCATGGTCTGAACTTTTACCGTCGCAAGAAACACCGCGAACAGGTATTCATTCCAGTTCAAAACAAGAATCAGAAGAGTCGTGGCGGCAAGACCCGGCCGCGTAAGCGGCATCACAATTTCCCAGAAAATTCCAAATCGAGTGGCGCCGTCGAGCTGAGCAGATTCCTCCAGTTCGATAGGCAAATTCGCAAAGAAGTCATGCATCAACCAGACTACAATCGGCAGATTGGCAACTGCATAAAGCAGGATCAGGCCAAGATGCGTATCAAGCAAACCAACCGCCTGGAACATAACATATACCGGGATGACCACCACGATGGGTGGCAATATCCGCTGGGAAATTATCCAGAACAGAATATCACCATTGCCAAGCGCCATCTTGAAGTGCCGGCCCAGGGCGCGTGCCAAGAAAAAGAATAATGCCAATGCAACACTTGAGGAGGCCCACCATGGGACACCTGCATAGGTCGTGGCGATGATGACCACCACGATCAGACCGACAAAGATAAGTATGTTACCAAATTTGGGCTTGTATTGGATGCGCGCCAGAGCATAAGCCGCCATGGACCCGACTGCCACACAGAATGCTGTCGACGCTATGCTGACGACGATGGAGTTAGTGAAAGCCAGGTAAATCTTGCAGATTTGAGGTTCCATTGGCGTTAGCGACGCGACAGGTGACAGCACAAAAACAAATGAGTTGTGCACCAACAGATACAATTGCCGAAGGATGGAAGTCATGTCGCAGAAGGGATCGGTGTTGAACTGGACCCGCCACGCATCAAGGGTGGGTTGAAAGTCGACAAATGGAAGGTAAAACGGCCCGTGATTTACTGCGGCTGCGTCCTTGAACGAGGTTATGATGACCCAATAGATTGGGAACAATACGAACACGGACCATATCGCCAGAAACGTATAGGCAAAAACCTTTGCAACCGGTGCCATCTTTCCGATCGCTGGTGGTTCAAACAACCGCTCAATCAAAGATCGGTCGCGCTTTTCAAATTTGAAGGATGTTTCGCTCATGTTCGCGCTTTCCTCAATTGACCCAGTACGACGTAGTTGAAGAACGACGCGCAGACGACGACTGTCAGGATCAGCAGCAGATAGGCAATGGCCGCCGACGTTCCCATGTCATTGGCCCGCCAAACATAGACGGAATGCAAAGTCATCGATTCTGTCGACGAACCGGGGCCACCACCGGTCATGATGTTGGGGAGGTCCATAATCTTGAACGCCTCAATTGCCCTGATTAGCAGGACCGTCACAGCAACCGGTACAACTTGAGGCCAGGTGACTTCGCGGAAAATATGCACACTGGATGCACCGTCCACCTGAGCTGCTTCCACATGGTCCCGCGGGACATTTTCCAGAGCGGCGAGCATGCAAATAAATATGAACGGTATCCACTGCCAGGAATCACAGACCATCATGATGAAACGGGCGGACCATGGATCCACCGACCATACCCAGTCCTGAAACCCGAGTATTCCCAAAATTGGCTCGAAAGGCCCCCGCGTTACGTCGGCGACCATCCTCATCGCATAACCGACACCGAGTGGCGTTACCATCAACGGGATGAAGAAGATTACACGAAAGAAGTTTTTGCCCTGGATCGGTTGTGAACACAGAAAGGCCAGTCCGGTTCCTATGATGAACTGCAGGCAGCAGCCAACAAGGACATAAAACAATGTCGTATAGAGTGTGCCGATCGAATTACCTGAGAGCAGCGATGCGCTCAAAACCCAAGTAAGAAAAATTGCGGCGGCCGCAGAAATCGTGCGTCCTATCATGCCGACCCAGGTCGCAGTCTTCAGGGACCGATACAGCCACCAAAGAACGGCAACAACAACGGCAAGAAAAATAATGGTGCCCAGGATGCTGACCGGATCGGTCCTCCCCAAAAAATGCACCTGATCGCTGCCAAACAATTGTTTGGCAAAATTTCGAAAGCCAACATACCGAAATCGCAGGCCGTCGCCGGTAAACCGCACACGGCTCAACGCAAATGCCATGGAATAGAATGTTGGAAATATTGCCAGGACCAAAATCAGTGTTACTGCAGGCGCTATGAAGAAGGTGCCCGAATGACGGTCAACCCATTCACGCCAGCGGTCTCCGGCAGATGCGCCAGCCGGGGAAAATCCCGGCTGGCCATTGTAGGTATTGTCAGACATCAATACCGACTTTATTTGCCAGAACCAAATGCCAGGGCCTGAAATTTGATCTGCTCTTCGCGACCAAAGTCCTCAGTGATTTCTTCCCAGCCTGCCTCAATATTCTGCAAGGCCTCATCCACTGTGATTTCCCCTGCCAGATAGCGGGCAAGTTCAGTATCCAACACGACGCCGGTATAGTTCGGCGCACCCGGGATTTTCATATCAGAAGCCATGTTGAGGCTGTTAAGCGCCCCATTGATCGCACCAATATAGTTCTCAGCAAGTTTCTGAGGCATTCCCGCCTTGACGAAAAGGTCGGGACTGGCCAGCTGCGAAAGACGATATGGATTGTAGCCCGTTGCGCCAATCGTCACGTCAACACTCGATTGCGCTGCTTGGTTCATGTAAGAAAGGAATGCGTAAGCCGCATCCTTTTTCTTCTGAGACGCGCGTTTGTTGATCGCGCCAGCCCAGCCGCCGAATGCTGCAAATGGGGCATAATTGACACCATCAATCGCATGTGGGGCGCTTTCTTTCGTAACCGGAACAAGTTTTCCTGTGGCGCGATCCAGCACTTCTTTGGAGCCTACAGCGCCAACTGCGTAGAGCAACCCTTTGATCGATTTGGCGTCGTCGTCAAGCTGAAGCGGACCGGGGTCGCCCCACTCAACCAGCAACCCACAGCGGCCTGCCTTGAAGATCGCTCTGGTGTCGCCAATGTCCATATTGAGCTCTTCAGGTGGACCGTATTTGCCGGTTTCCTTGTAAAGCTCAAAGGCCTTCTTCCAGCCAGCATTGTTGATCATCGGTTTCATAGTGGCGTTATCGAAGTGAAAGCCTTGTCCGGTGCCATGGGTCTGAACTATTGGCGCTGCAAAAGTTTGGACTGCGAAATAGGATTGCGCGTTACGCTTTTTGAAGATGCACGATCCGAAGTCTGGCTCTCCATCGCCATTCATATCCTGGCCGTGGATCTTGGATGCCACGTCCAGATAATCTTCCCAGGTTTTAGGCGGCTCAAGTCCGGCTTTGCTCAAAATGTCGGTGCGGTAGTAAACCATCTGAAAGTCTCCATCGACCATCAGCAATTTTGTTTTGCCACCAACTTTCTGACCAAATTCGCGGAAATAGGGTGCGATATCTGCCAAATCAATTTTGTCGTCTTTTGCGACATAGGGATCGAGGTCCTCCAGCAATCCAGCAGCGTCAAGTTCAACGCCCCAGCCAGCCGCGAAAACACCAACATCGATCGAATTGGTACCTGTTGACCAGTCATTTTGAATTTTCGGGAAAATTTCAGCAAATGGCACTTCGGTGACGACGATCTTACCGCCTGTCTGCTCCTGGAACTCCAGTCCGCGCTCAACCAGCCGACCTGCAATTACATAGCCTGGGCGGGTTAGAATGTTGACGGTGACCCCGTCAAACTCGCCGGCATTCGACGGAACCGCTGCACCTGCAACGGCGCCCGCTCCGACGGCTGCACCAAGCAGCGTCTTCTTCATCTTGTTCAAAATCATAATTTCCTCCTGTGTTAATCTTCTTGATTAGTTACCCGTTTTCGAAGAGCTCGGACCTCTTGACGACGAATTTTTGAATTTGTTGTTGAACTTGATCAATGTGGAAGCGCATCGCAAGTCCGGCCTTCACCGGATCATGTTCCTTTATGGCTTCGGCGATGGCTTTGTGTTCCTCAAATGTCTGTTGAGGGCGCCCGGGCTCTGGCAGCAACACCCGCCGAACCCGTTCCAGATAGCTTTGTGTCCGTTCCAGAATTCGCGCCGCTTCTCCAACCGGATGTGACGAATGAATCAGATCATGGAACCGTACGTCGAGTTCGTAAAATCCATCAAAATCGCCGCCTTCCAATGCAACCTCCTGATAGCGAAGGTTGTGCTCCATAAGGCCTATTGTGTGATCGCTCATGTCGATGGATGCGCAAGCAGCCAGCTCAACTTCCAGGGCTTTTCGAACAAAGAAGTGTTCGTTCAGTGACGCTGGTTCAAGTTTAGAGACAAATGAACCTCTCTGTGGGATGACCTTCACCAATCCATCATAGGCAAGTCTGTCAAAGGCGTTTGCCAGCGGTTGTCGCGACACTTCAAATTTTTCAGCTAGCTGGGCCTTGTCCAGCAAGGTACCCGGAGCACGTTCACCACTAATGATTGACGAGCGCAACTGTTCGTAAACAAAATCCACCTTGGATTTTCTAATCGAACTCTTGTGTGCGCCAACAGCGCTCATATCATGCGCCTCCCCAAGCATTAGTTGCATGCTAGAATGTTAGCATAGGCACAATGTAAGGCAGGCGTCAACTGAGCGGTGTGGAGATTAAAAACAACTTTCGTGCTGGCCTGGCTACGGGCAGGATGTTTGATGCGGCGGCTTGATCGCTCAATCGAATTTTGGGTTGGCAACCACTTCGATCTCACCATTACGCTCAATAACGAGTTTACGCATACCCTGTTGAAGAATTTGGCCGTAATCATGCCCGGCAGCAACGCTGCAGAACCAAGTGAAAACCAGCGGCGCGGGACCACAATTTATGGAACGATGTGCCCAGTCCGGTGGTATAAAAGCACTGGAGCCCTCACGCATTTCGATAGTGCTGCTGCGCCCCTGCCGGTCTTCAAGCAAAAGTAAACCCTGACCACTCAGGGTATTGTAAACTTCACCTTTGGTCCGATCTTCATGGAAATGCCCTCGAGTCATGTAAAACTCGTCTCCAATTTTTCCCGGCTGCATCGTGGTGGTGCCAAAAAAAAGATCGCTGCCTTCCTGCTTGTATTCAAGCACTTCATAAATGAGAGGGTCGTTTTCCTCCCGAATGGTACGAGACCATGCGTCGGCGTTGGAGAAAATTCCGCCAAGCTCGCTTAAATGTTTGGCATATCGGCCGGTTGCCGGTGAAACCGCCCCTGTGGCGGAATTGATGAGGACCTCTGCGGGGTAAAGTTCAGACATGGCAACCTGTCACCTTGTAAAGTCGTCAGCTATTTAATGATCCTTGCAGCGCTCAGGTTTATTACACTAACGGACCGAGAATCAAAACCTAGCGGGCAGGAATCCTATCCGCTCGGCAAACCGCCCGCACTGAACGCCGGGTTGATTGTTGTCATACCGATAGGTATTTCTGGACGATGGCCCAATTGAAACTATCCCAAGCGAGCGGTGTGAAATTGACATGACTGCGAAGCCGGAAAGACAATTGAAGATAGGCATTCTTGGCTGTGGCCCAATTGCCCAGGCCGGACATTTTGAAAGTGTTACAAAGTCCAAAAACTGCGAACTCTATGTAATCTGCGACGTCGCAGAAGATCTGCTACAACGCTTTGCTGTTACACATGCTGTAGCGCGAACATTCTCCAGTTATCAGGAAATGCTGGCCGATCCGGATGTTGAAGCGGTAATTATTGCCACGGCGGACGCGTTCCATGTACCGGCCGCATTGGACGCCTTGGAAGCTGGAAAACATGTTCTGTGCGAGAAGCCGCTTGGTGTATCGCTCCAAGAAGTAAAAAAACTCAAAACTGCGGTGCAAAAATCTGGCCGACTGCTTCAGGTCGGCCACATGAAACGCTTCGATCCGGGCATCGAAAGCGCCAAGCAGTTCATCGATAGCGAATTGGGTGAAATGCTGGCATTCAAGGGCTGGTATTGCGATTCAACCCACCGCTACGCCATGACCGACGCCGTGCAACCGCTCATGGTCAAGAGCCAAGCGGCACGCAGACCCGATCACGACCCCAAAAAGGATCTCAAACGCTACTATATGCTGGCACATGGATGTCATCTGGTTGATACGGCACGCTATCTGTGTGGAGACATTGAGGAGGTTCACGCGCGGCATTCGCAGCGATTTGGTGCCCATTGCTGGTTTGTCGATGTGGCATTTGCCAACGGCGCGCTGGGTCATCTTGATCTAACGATTGCGGTACGCATGGACTGGCACGAGGGATTCCAGCTGTACGGTGAGAACGGAAGCGTTCTGGCCAAGACTTTCAACCCCTGGCTCTTTCGCTCAAGTGAAGTTGACATTTTTCGCGAAGCCACCGGCGGATCGTCGCGGGTGTTGGGTGCAGACGCACATTTTTACCGTAGACAGCTGGAGAGTTTTGGTGACGCCGTGCTCAACAACACGCCGGTAAAAGGAGCCACAGTTGATGACGGCGTCGCTTCAGTGCGCGCAATGCTGGCGATTGCAGAATCTGCGCAAACAGGACACGCCGTGAAACTTGCCGATGTATCTGGCGCGTTATGATGCAACTGGGTGTTTTCGCCAAGACATTTACGGGTGACCAACCAGACAAGGTCCTCGCTGCATGCCAAAGAGCAGGCTTTGGTGTAACCCAGTACAACATGTCGTGCTCTGGGCTCGATGCCCTGCCGATCTCCATATCAGGCGAGGTATCAGCACGGGTTCGTCACGCATCGGAATCCACCGGGGTCAAAATTGCCGCCGTGTCGGCCACATATAACATGACCGATCCTGATCGTGACCGACGAAATGGGGGGCGCGGCGCATTCAAGGAAATCGCTAGAAATGCCGCAGATATTGGGACAAATCTCTTGACGGTTTGCTCTGGCAGCTAGGATCCGCATGACAAGTGGCGCAATCACCCGGCCAATGACGACCCGCAATCATGGACCGAGATGTGCCGAGAGTTTGAGATCATCCTCGACTATGCTGAGCAGTACGATATCTTTATTGGAGTGGAACCAGAGGATGCCAATATTGTGAATTCTGCAACAAAGGCTTTGCGCCTTCTAAGACATTTCCCCGACAGCAGAATTCGCATCGTTTTCGACCCGGCCAATATTGTAGAAAATGTGCCACCAAAACATCAACAAAGATCGATCGACGAAGCTCTCGATATTCTAGGCTCCAAAATCATTATTGCCCATGCCAAGGATCGAACAGCGGATGGCCAAATTGTCCCGGCGGGTGCTGGCACGATCCAATGGAGCCAGGTGGTACGCGGTCTTTCTAAAGCTGGTTTTGATGGGCCGCTAATAGCCCACGGGATATCGGACCATGACGCACCTGCCGTTGCCAGATACCTCGGCAACCAGCTGAGGCAGTTGTAATCGAATGCCACGTGACAGCTTCACCATTTCTAACATCAAACTCTCGGTTGCGAGTGCAGGAAAAGGACGGACCTTCTTGTTTCAACATGGGTTGTGCGGATCCGCCAGCCATCTGCACGAAGTGTTTCCCGAGGATATTGGATGGAGTTGCCTAACACTGGAATGTCGTGGCCATGGCATGTCGGAAATTGGCCCCTATTCTGAATTGTCCATAAAACAATTCACCGAAGATCTCGCAACATTCATTACAGAGTTAGATATCGGCCCTGTTCTGGTTGGAGGAATTTCGATGGGTGCCGCGATTTCAATGCGCCTGGCGGTCAAACGGCCGGAATTGGTCAGCGGTCTGGTTGTCGCCCGGCCGGCATGGATTGATCGAGCAGAACCGGTGAACCTCGCTCCCAACCGTGAAGTTGCACGTTATCTTGCCACCTATCAGCCCGTTGAGGCCCGACAGCAATTTGAGCGGTCTGCAATGGCGGCTGAACTTGCTTCGAGCGCCCCCGGTAATCTGGCTACTCTGCTTGGCGTTTTCGATCGTGACCCAGCCGTCGAGACGCAGGCTCTACAGGCTGCAATTGCCAGCGACGGGCCCGGCATAAACAAAGAAGAAATAGCAGGGATTGATTGTCCCACGCTGGTCATCGGAACCGCACGCGATGCGACCCATCCAATAGCGATGGCGCTGGAGATTGCAGACCTAATCCCGCGCGCCAGTTTCGTCCAGATCGCGTCGAAGGCTGACGGTGTCGAGCAATATCGGGCAGAGTTTCAAGATGCGTTGCGCCAATTCACAATGGAGATTGCATAATGCCCGGCCGCGAAAACGCTATTTCGAAGCTAGCAAATGATCGATTGCTTGCGGAGTTCTCCTTGTGGTCAGCCGACCTTGTCCGCATAGCAGACGATATTGCTCGTGTTGACGACTTTGTCGACATTTATCACGCCGATGTAGCAGACGGTCATTTTTCTTCGGCATTGCTGCTGTTTCCAGATGTGATTGCGCAGGTCCGGGCAATCACCAGCAAGCCAATTCATGTTCATCTCATGGTCGAAGACAACGTGCTGTTGGACCAGATCGATCAGTTTGCCTTGTCCGGAGCCGACATAATTTCGATCCATGCTGAGAATTTGAATGTCGATGCAGGGCTTGATCGTATCCATTCACACGGCCTCACAGCTGGTATTGTGTTACAACTCCACACACCGGTTCCATCTGCGCTGGCCTATCTCGACCGCATCTCAATACTTACACTTTTGGGAACCGAAATGGGTATCAAGGGTGTCGGCCTTGACCCTGTTGCGGAATCCCGTCTGGCCTCGGCGCGGGATGCCATCGATGGTATTGAAGTTGATCGGCGAATATTGCTGGCGGCTGATGGTGGCATAAGGGAGCACACCGTTCCGGGATTGCGCAGTCATGGGGCTGATACAATCGTAATGGGGTCGTTGGCCTTTGGGGCCGAAAACCTGGCCGAGCGGATCGCCTGGGTTCACGGATTGGCAGGACCAAACTGACATGTCACCTGCTCAAGCCATCGCCATTGACCTGGGCGGGACACAAGTCAAAGCCGCACTAGTTGAAGGAAACCAAATTCAAAACCGGGCGGCCGTGCAAACCGATTTGTCCGGCGACCCAAACGCTATTCTGGATCAGATAGGGTCATTGATTGACCGCGTGAGCGATGGTCGGAACAAGAATGCCATCGTCGGGATAGGGTTTTCGTCGGCCGGCCCTATCGACACGCAAGCCGGCATAATATTGGGGATCCCGACTATTCCAGGGTGTGAAGGATTTCCAATTCGCCAGACGATTTTTGATCGCTTTGGCCTACCAGTGCAGATTGAAAATGACGCCATTGCGGCAACCTTGGGTGAGTGGCGCCATGGCGCCGGACGAGGCTTTCGCAACTTGGTTTACATCACCGTCAGCACGGGTATCGGTGGTGGAGCTGTTGTTGATGGTCGGCTGCTTCATGGTCGACAAGGCATGGCGGCGCATGTCGGACATATGCGTCTGGCCAGCGAAGGCCCGCTGTGCAGTTGCGGAAATTCGGCATGTTTTGAAGCCTTTGCCTCCGGAACTGCTCTGGCAGAACGTGCGCAATCGGCTGCTCGCCTCCCCAACTCGGAATTTCTTCTGCAGGCCTTGAATGCTGGTGATTTGAACGCAAAACACGTCATAGAAGGGGCCCGCACCGGAGACAAACAATGCCTCGCGCTTGTTGTGGAAGAAGCTACCTATCTCGGGCGAGGCATCACTTCAATCCTTCATGCATTCAGCCCAGAACGTGTGATCATCGGCGGTGGGCTGGCCCACGGGTTTGATCTTTTTGAAGCGGGTATTCACAAAGTTATCGAAACGGACGCCATGGCACCGTTCAAGTCAATCCGTGTGGTTCGGTCCGAACTGGGCGACGACTCCGGACTGGCCGGCGCCGCGGCAATGGTTCTTGAACATTCCAGCACTTGACTGACACGGACGACCGCTTGTGTGCCTTCCCAAAAGTCCCAATTGCGGGCGTTGCGCCGGAGGAGTGTACAATTGCCAGAATTGATATCTGCGTTTGGATGTGTATTTTGGTTGTTTGCGAGACGAGGGGGGATGACATGGATGATTCAAAATTTGGAACCGAAGATTCCCGCGGTTACTGGGCACCGAAAGAGCGGATCAGTTACGGACCTGCATTTGCCTGGCCACCTCAACCGCGAGCCTTTTTTAAGTGGTTCTTCGGTTTGCCCGGATATCTGTTGCCCTGGAATATTCCCTATGCGCTCGCCGCAATCGCGATATGGCTCTACCTGACACCTCAGCTGGAAACATTCGAGACCTTTTCATTTTTCTGGGCTGGGGTGATTTTGGCCCGCAACCTTGTTCTGGCGGTTTGCGTCTATGGTGCATGGCATTTGTGGCTTTACATCTGGCGCAAACAGGGCACGACTTTCAAATATAACCGGAATTGGCCAAGCGAGGACTCCTCAGCGTTCACCTTCAATAATCAGACCTATGACAACGTGTTCTGGACGCTCGCCAGCGGTGTGCCGATCTGGACTGCCTATGAAGTGCTGTTGCTTTGGTCGTACGCCAATGGCTACGCACTTATGATCAACCCCAGCGAAAATCCCGTTGCATTCATTGCGTTATTTTTCCTGGTGCCATTTGTCCACGAGGTCGGTTTCTACATTGCGCACCGGACCCTGCACTGGCCCCCACTTTATCGAATTGCTCACAAGCTTCATCACCGGAACATCAATCCGGGTCCATGGTCTGGCCTATCGATGCATCCCATCGAACATGTGATATATTTTTCATCCATATTGATTTTCTTCATCGTTCCTGCCCATCCAATTCACATGATCAACCTGGCCTCCAGGCTGGGGGTCGCTCCTGCACAGGGGCACACCGGATTTGACCAGGTTGTGATCGGAGAAGATAAGGCCATGAGCGCTTCCTATTACGCCCACTATTTGCATCATCGCTATTTTGAGGTGAACTATGCAGACGGGATGGTTCCTCTGGACAAATGGTTTGGGTCGTTTCACGACGGTTCCCCCGAAGCAGATGAGGCAATGAAAGCACGACGTCTGCGACGCGGTGTTTAGTCGCTCCGTTTTCAGATTTGGTCCCGGCTTTCGTTGCAGGGGCTTGCGTAACAAAGGACAACAAGTATGGAAAAGCGACGGGTCGGGCGCACCGAGCTGAAGATTGAAACTCTTGGATTGGGTGCAGCACCACTTGGAGGAAACTTTGTAGATCTGGACTATGGGCAAGCTGCCAAACTCATCGAGGCCGCTAAATCGGCGGGAATCGGATTTTTCGATACTGCCCCCTGGTATGGTTTTGGTCGGTCCGAGCGCGTCATCGGGGACCTGTTACGCGGAACAGACTACATTCTTTCGGACAAGGTCGGACGGCTCTTGGAGCCTGGGCCCGTGGAAAACCCGATTGATTTTGGCATGGTCGACCCGCTGCCATTCCATGTGATCTACGATTATGGGTACGACGGAATCATGCGCACCTATGAGGACAGCCTGCAACGTCTTGGACTCGATCGCATCGATATATTGCTGGCCCACGACATTGGTGTTTTTCAACACGGTGATGAAAACAAACGTCATTTCAAGGACCTTGCCGATAGTGGATATCGAGCGATGGACGAATTGCGCAAAGCTGGGCAGGTCAAGGCAATTGGACTTGGAGTCAACGAAAACCAGGTTTGCATAGACGCGTTGGGAATCGGCGACTGGGATGTGTTTTTGCTGGCCGGCCGTTACACGCTGCTTGAGCAGACGCCGTTGAATAATCTGTTCCCCGCTTGTCGTGAGGCAGGCACCACAATCATTTGTGGCGGTCCCTTTAATTCCGGCATTCTCGTCGGTCGGGAAATGTGGAATTATGCCCAAGCTCCGGTTGATATTGTCGACAAGGTGCAAAAACTGGGAGCCGTCGCCGACCAGTTTTCAATTCCGTTGGCTTCAGCAGCGCTGCAATTTCCACTTGCAAACGACCTGGTGACTTCAGTAATCCCGGGGCCGCGCGATGCCGCTGAACTGACGCAAATCATCGATTGGTCTAAGGCAGCGATTCCCGGCGAGTTTTGGTCGGCATTGAAATCGCAACGGCTGATAGAAATGGATGCTCCCGTGCCAAGCTGACATCACGTATTTCTCGCTGGGTGGAATTGGCCAAGATGGTTTGGCAAACCTTTAATTCTTACCCAAAACGCCCAACTGCGAGGCAATCTTCAATGGACAAATATAAGACTCAAAATAGGAAGTGAATGTTTTGAAAACAAACAAGTGGAATCGACTGAACAATGGCGGACTTAACTTCACCCAGCTGGGGCTGGGAGCAGCGCCATTGGGCAATTTGGGGTCGGCGATCACCAACCAGCAAGCACATGATACCCTGGCAGCCGGTTGGGATGCCGGGATGCGATACTTCGATACCGCACCTCAATATGGCCTTGGCAATTCAGAAAGACGTGTCGGACAATTTCTGCAAACGAAAAACCGCGATGATTTTATTCTTGCCACAAAAGTCGGGCGCCTGCTGAAACTGTGTCCCACCGATCAACGGCTGGGGATTGGCAAATGGTTCGATGTTCCTTCCCGCCGGGAACACTATGATTACACTTATGATGGTGTCATGCGTTCGGTTGAGTTTTCGTTGGAGCGTACCGGATTGGACCGTTTCGACATTTTGTTTGCCCATGATCTCGATGAATGGACCCATGGCAGTATCGAAGCACGCGACCACTACATTGATGAATTTATGAAGGGTGGATACTACGCGCTGCTGTCGCTGCGCGACCAGGGCGTCATCAAGGCATTTGGTGCAGGATTGAACGAATGGCAAGCCTGCAAAATTCTGGCCGAACGCGGCGATATGGATCTGTTTCTCCTTGCCGGTCGCTATACGCTGCTCGAACAGGAACCAATCGACAAGCTCTTTCCTCTTTGTGAAGATCGCGGCATTGGCATCGTTCTGGGCGGTGCATTCAATTCCGGCATATTGGCCACCGGAGCCGTTGAAGGCGCCTGGTACAATTATGATCCAGCTCCTCCCCATGTGATGGATCGAGTGAAGCAAATCGAGGAGGTCTGCACCAACCACAATGTTCGATTAATCGATGCAGCTTTGCAATTTCCATTGGCGCACCCCTTAGTTCAAACCCTCATTCCGGGCACGAAATCATCCTCAGAAGCATCTAGCGTGATTGATCTGTTAAATGCGCCCATTCCCGCCGACTTCTGGAACGAACTGAAGGAATTGGGCCTGTTGCGCAAGGATGTTCCAGTTCCGGGAGGGGAATAGAACGTGATTGACTCCCATCACCACCTTTGGAATCCGGCACGTGGCGACTATGGCTGGATGCCAGAAGATAACGACACCCTGACGCGCCACTATCGATTGCAGGACCTGATATCCGTGACCAAGCAAAATGGTGTCAGTCAAACAATTTTGGTGCAGGCAGCTCCAACTGTGAATGAGACTGAATACATGATGGGGATCGCCGACAGTACCGATTTGATTGGTGGCGTTGTGGGCTGGATCAACTTTGAAGATCAACTCGATCGCCAACAGCTGGAACGGCTGGCGAACCATCCAAAATTCAAATCTGTGCGCCCGATGGTTCAGGATATCGAAGATGATAACTGGTTGTTGAGAGAGGATATCAAATGGGCATTTGATGCTGTGGTCGATCTTGATCTTTGTTTTGATGCCTTGGGATTTCCCAAACACTCAGCGCCATTTTTGCAAGTTTTCCAACGCCACCCCGAATTGAAGGTTGTCATCGATCATTGCATGAAGCCACAAATTGCAACTGACGGATTTGATGATTGGGCGGGAGACATTCAAGAGCTGGCCAGTAAGACAAATGCCTGCATCAAATTGTCAGGACTTGTGACGGAGGCCGGTGCAAAGGCAAGCCAACAGTCGCTGCAACCCTATGTTGATCATGTCATCGCCTGCTTCGGTGCAGATCGCATCATGTGGGGATCGGATTGGCCGGTATCACGTTTGTCGATGGAATATGGCGATTGGTTGAGCCTCGCGAAGTCTTTGACCAAAAACCTGAGCGAGGCAGATAACAATGCCATTTTCTCTGAAACGGCCAACCACTTTTACAGATTAAGTTGACCCGGGACGAGACATGCCGAACACAGACCTGCTGATTTCATTCTTTTTGGCTTCAGCGATATTTGCCTATATGTAACTACCCAGCTACCCCAACCTGATGCTTTTATAGACGGCCCATCAGAC
>JAALLE010000018.1 GCA_011087605.1 Hyphomicrobiales bacterium | reverse complement strand
CGTCTGATGGGCCGTCTATAAAAGCATCAGGTTGGGGTAGCTGGGTAGTTACATTAATGTTTCTCTTTCTTGAATTATTCAGCGGCCTGTTCGGCTGCCTTGCTGTTCTGACGCATCGACACCACGACCTTGATCGCATCATCGACCCGGTCCTTGGCGTAGCGAAGGGCGGTATTAAGATCTTCCATAGGAAATGTGTGTGTATGAACCAGTCGCGCATCAAACCGTTTTTCGGCCATGAAAGCCATGGCGCGATGGGTTGCAGAGCGACCTTCTCCACGAATGCCGTAAAGGTAAATATTGTTGACGGCCAAGGCGCCAAGATCGAACGCCACGGCGGTCTTTGGAAATGCTGCCAGACAGATGCGTCCGCCGCGATTGGTCATATGTACGGACTGATTGACGGTGGTTTCATTGCCGGCGCAGTCGACAACATAATCAGCCCCTTTGCCAGTGAGTTCCTTGACCCGCGCAACCGGATCTTCGTCTTTCGGGTTTATTGTGTAGTCGGCTCCAAGCTGCTTGCCGATGGCATTTCGGTTTTCCCGCGTGCCGACCAAGATGACCGGTGAAGCACCCAAGGCTTTGGCCACAGCAACTGCAAGCAGCCCGATTGGTCCGGGGCCGATGACAACAACACTCTCTCCAGCCACCAATCCGCCCAGTTCCGTGAGCCCATACATGGAAGTGCCGGCGGTTACGACAAGCGTTGCTTCCTCGTCCGACATGGTGTCGGGAACCTTGATCATCGTGTTGATGTTGTTGACTGCATATTCGGCAAATCCACCATCGGTGGTAAAACCATTTGCACGATGACCTTTATCCTGATCACCGTAGTTGAGACCGTAATTGTGGCAGGAGGTGTACATGCCCATGCGACAGCGTTTGCACTGTCCGCAACCTGCATGAATTTCGACTGTGACCCGGTCACCAATCTCGAATTCATCAACCCCGGGACCAAGAGCCGCAATTGTGCCCATATATTCGTGGCCGGGCGTAAATCCCTTGTTGAAGGGTGGGCCACCTTCGATCAGGGCAGGGGTTCCATAGGTCAGGATTTCAAGGTCGGTGGCGCATATCGCGACCGCGTCAATGCGCACAAGTGCTTCAGCTTTGCCCGGTGCCGGAACCGGCTTGTCCTGAAGCGTCAGCTCTTCCGGCTCTCCCAGCACCCATGCCCGCATCTGATCGGGAACTGGCATGTCGGGAGAGGTCTTCACACCCGACCAGTCGGCATTTGCAGTTGTCACGGCGGGTGCAGGGTCAGTCATCGTGCATTAATACTCCAATTGGTCGACCAATCGATATTTTCCACAATTAATTTGGACCAATAATCTGGTCTAGGCAAGAATGTTTCTGAAAATAAGCCAAACAGTCCATAACAATCTTGACTTAGTCGGAAGGGGGCTAGGTTGATTTTGTAATAATAGGTGAACCAATTTGCCGGTTTATGCGGTGTTATTGCTGCCCAACCAGACCATGATGGCGGCGAGAGTAGCGAGAGCGGCGGAAGCGGCAACAGCAGCGACAACAGTGACAGCGGCAATATGGTGCAGCCCGGCGCGGTGTTCCGCGTCTGGATGACATCTCAAAGATCAGGATAGGATATAATTGTATGATCGACCTCTATACGTGGACAACGCCAAACGGCCGAAAAGTTTCAATTCTGCTGGAGGAGTTGGGCATCGACTATACTGTCCATTCGATCGATATTTCCAAGGACGAGCAATTTGCGCCCGATTTTCTAAAAATAGCGCCAAACAACCGAATTCCGGCAATCGTCGACCGCGATACGGGACTGGCATTGATGGAGAGCGGGGCAATCATGCTATAGCTCGCCGATAAACATAAGCAATTCCAGGTGGAAGGGCAGGACTATTGGCGGATGATGGAGTGGCTGATGTGGCAGATGGGTGGCCTTGGTCCGATGCTCGGTCAGGTACATCATTTTGTGAAATACAATCAGGGAAAGTCGGCCTATGCAGAAGAGCGATATTCCAATGAGGCCCGGCGACTTTATAAAGTGCTGAACAAACGTCTCGAGGGGCGCGATTACGTCGCGGGAGAGGGGCGAGGCGAATACACCATCGCCGACATGTCGATGTTCCCCTGGATGGCTCGGCACGACTGGCAGCAAATTGATCTTAACGAGTTTCCACATGTCCGCGATTGGTATTTGCGCATCGTCGACCGACCTGCAACCAAGCGTGGTTATGATATTCCCAAACACGTCACCGACATTCCAATGCCGTAATTAAGGCCCGGTGGAGAGCACGATATGAATGAACCACTATCTCATATCCCAACTGAAGCGACGCTGCCGATCCTGGGAACGATCAACATACACTGGGACTATCATGCCATTTTGATGGTTGGGATCTGGCTCTTTTGGGTGCCGATCTGCATCACGATAATTCGCTACGGCAAACCGCGGCCGACAGAATTGGGTCTGCAGCGCAAAGTCAGCTTGTGGCACAAGGAATGGTGGTGGTTCAGCACCCACAAATACGGCCTTTATGCCGCGGTATTCCTGTCGCTTGGCGGACTTGCTGTGGCGCTTGTCGTCAGTGGTGGTTTTAGCGGATCTGTGCATGCTTTATTTGGCATGCTGACGATCCTGATGGCCGTTGTGCAAGTGGTGTTTGGCATGCTGCGCGGCACGCATGGTGGCAAATATTACAACAATGCTGATCTGGATGACCCGTCCACCTGGCAGGGCGATCACTACAGCCGCACCAAAAGGCGGCGGATCTTCGAGGCCTATCACAAGACGGCAGGTTATTTCGTGGTATTCAGCGCAACCGGTGCGATTGCATCAGGTTTGATGCAATATCCAATGCCCATTATGGCAGCCATCGTCATCGTTACCCCGTTCTTCTTTTTGGCTTTCTGGATTGTCATGGAATTTTACGAACGCCGCTATGATGGATATCGGGCAGTGCATGGTTACGGAATTGAGCATCCTTATAACAAAGAACGCGAATATCTATAGGATCGTTCCCTTCGAACAGTGAATAACAGCCTCGGAAAGGCAGCCTCAATGGCAGATGTGTTGATTAGTGAGTTTATGGACCGGCCGACGGCGGAAGAGTTGATCGCCGAATATGATGTGCACTGGGACACCGAGCTTTGGGGCAAACGTGACGAGCTATTGTCTCAGGCCGCTGACATCCGGGCGATCATTGTGCGCAATGCAACGCAGGTTGATGAAGAATTGCTGGCGGCGGCACCCAATCTGAAGGTCGTGGCGCGGATGGGGGTTGGTCTTGACAATATCGATTTGGAGGCCTGCAGCGCGCGCAATATTGAAGTTTGTCCCGCTATCGGCGCCAATGTGCTGTCAGTCGCTGAATATGTCATTGCAACGGCGATGATCCTGTTGCGGGGGCCTGCCTATTATGCCACGCCGGATGTGGCTGCGGGCGTATGGGACCGGCCAAAATTCGGTAGTGGTGTCGAACTGGCGGGGCGTACCATGGGAGTGGTCGGCTTCGGCTCAATCGGTCAGGTTGTTGGGGGAAAGGCCGCCGCCATGGGCATGGATGTGGTCGCTTATGACGCGATGATGCCGGAAGATGCTGCAGCCTGGGCCAATGCCCGCCGCATGGATCTGGACGGTCTTTTTGCGGAGGCAGATGTCATCACTTTGCATTGCCCGCTGCTGCCCGAAACCCGCAACCTGATCGACGCTGCTCAATTTGCTAAAATGAAGAATGGAGCAATACTAATCAATTCTGCCAGAGGTGGAATTGTCAATGAGGCTGCCTGCGCCGCCGCACTACAATCAGGAACCCTGGGTGGTGCGGCATTGGATACACTGGATGTTGAACCGATCAATGCCGAGGCGTGTGAATTATTTTCAGGCGTTCAAAATTTGATCCTCACCCCGCATATCGCGGGGGTCACTCAGGAATCCAACCGACGAATAGCCGAAGTTGCAGCAGCCAATGTCAGGCGAGTTCTGAAGGTCCCCAGATAATGCAGAAATGACCGAAAGCGTGGACAGAGCACGTTCATCACCTACCTAATTCACCTTGTGCCTGCACCGGACAAGGCTGAACAAATCGAACCGAGGAAGACCCGATATGGCCAGTCAAAATTTGCCGAAACCTGAATACGCCAACAACATGAAACTGATTGGGCATTCAGATCAAGGCGGTCGTCCCGACGGGGTTCAGCTGATGGTCAACAAGGGATTTGCCATAACCGGGCATATGTTCTCCAAAGGTTTCAGCGTGATTGACGTGCGCGATCCTCGCGATCCCAAGCCCGTCAATTATATCGAGGCACCGAAAAATACCTGGAACATTCATTTGCAATCCCATGGCGATCTGCTTCTGGTGATCAATGCCAAGGACATGTTTGCTGCCCCCGAATTCCAGGACGAAGAGCAATATTACAAAGGTGCGCTGGGTGAGAAGGTTGGCACGGCCGAAGCAAAGGCAGAGGCGCCGCGCGACTGGACTGCTGGCATGGCGGTTTACGACATCGCCAACCCGGCTGAGCCCCGAGAAATTGGATTTATGTCAGTTGAAGGCGGGGGCATTCATCGCATCTGGTATGTCGGTGGGCAGTGGGCCTATGCGTCGGTCTTGCTGGATGGATTTACCGACTACATCTTCATGACGATCGATATGAGCGACCCGGCCCAACCCAAAGAGGCCGGGCGCTATTGGTTGCCCGGCATGAACACTGCCGCTGGCGAAGAACCGGATTGGGCCCCGACGCGGCGCAATGGTCTGCATCATGCGATCATTCATGGCGATACGGCCTATGCCGCGTGGCGTGATGCGGGCATGGTCATTCTCGATATTGCGGACCGGTCCGCACCCAGTCTGATCACCCATCGCAACTGGTCGCCACCTTTTGGCGGCGGTACCCATAATTGCCTGCCGCTGCCCGACCGTGACCTACTGGTGGTTGCCGACGAGGCGGTGCTGGACAATTGTGCCGATGGCATCAAATACACCTGGATATTTGACAATCGGGAACCTTCCAACCCGATCAGCATTTCGACATTCCCAACGCCCGACGAGCATGACTACAAGGCCAAGGGTGCACATTTCGGGCCGCATAATATCTATGAAAACCGTCCAGACGGCATGGTCAGCGATCAGATCATCTATTCAACCTATCAAAATGCCGGCTATCGGGTCACTGACATAAGTGATCCCTTTCAGCCTCGAGAAATAGCCGCATTCGTCCCACCAGCACCCAACAAACTGGCCGACCACCGCCCAGGTCGCCCGCTGATCATTCAGTCATGCGATGTGTGGGTGTCTGCCGATGGCCTGGTCTATGGCAATGACTACAATGGCGGATTGTTCATTATGGAATGCCAGTTTTAACGGGCAACAAGGTCCTGACGGTCGCAGCGAAAGCAGCGAAAGCAGCGATTTTGATCAACTTCGAGCTTGCGGGCCAATAAGAATTCCGGTTTGGCAAAGTTCACAATACTGGCGTAGGATTCGACCTGGATGACAGGGAGGGTGCTGTGGACAATTGGCTACCGATAAAGTTTGAATCAGATGTAGAGCACGCCTACGCACAGCATTTGCTGGCTCGGTTTATTCCACTTATGAGGCTGGCCTCGTTCATCGGCATAGCCGCTTTTATCGGCTATCAGTTTTGGGATCTGATGCTTGATCCGCAAGCGTTCAGCAAAACCAGTCCGCTGCGTCTGGCCGCAGTTCTGCATTTCGCATTGTGTTTTGGGCTAACCTACGTGCCGGACATTAACAGCAACCCTCGCATTTGGCTGCCCTTTGTCGTCTACACTTATGCTGTCTACATGGTTTTGTTCGCCATGATATTGTCACGGTTGCCAGATGGCTTCGTTGCCGGTGCTGCTGGGATAATGTTGGGCATGATTTTCATTCCCGCGACGACGAATGGTGCATGGCAAGCGGCCTGCGTTTTGGTGATTCAATTGATCATCGCCCTCGTCACTATCGCCTTGCTTGGTGGAACCAATTTCGAGCTTATGAATGTGTTGGCCTGGTCCGGTGGTGGTGTGGGATTTGCCGTTGGGTTTGCCTATCTGTTGGATGTCATCAACCGACGTGCGTATCAATTTGAACGCCAGTTGGATGCTGAAAAACAACGCTCAGAAGCGCTTCTTCTCAATATTCTTCCTGCTGAAATTGCCTCCAGACTCAAGGAGCAGGAAGAACCACTGGCCGACACACACCAAAGCGTGTCTGTCCTGTTTGCTGACCTGGCCGGTTTTACCGACATCTCCCGCAAAATGTCGGCCGATGAACTGGTCAATCTGCTCAACGATCTGTTTTCTCGTTTCGACAAACTGGTTGAAAAACACGGTGCCGAAAAGATCAAAACCATAGGCGACGCCTACATGGTTGCGACCGGTCTGAAGGGGAGTGTTGCAGATCACGCTGAAAATATTGCTGATCTGGCATTGGGTATGCAAAAGGCATTTAGTGAATTCAGACGGAAGAATAATGTCGACCTCAAGCTGCGAATTGGTGTCCATTCAGGGGCAGTTATTGCGGGCGTCATCGGCAAACAGAAATTCTCCTATGACCTTTGGGGTAACACTGTAAATGTGGCCAGCAGAATGGAATCGGAGGGTATTGCCGATCAGATCCAGATTTCAGCGGAGACCTGGAAGCTGCTGTCGGATCGCTACCAAACATCTGAGCGCGGCGAAATTCAAATCAAAGGGCACAGACCCAGAACCACCTATTTGCTTGAGGGCAACGGAGCTGCTGCCGAAATAACATAGCTTGGTTGAAGATGATCCAGCTTCCGTCTGCTGGTGAGTTGGTTCGACAACTCAACCTGCGTTTCGCAACTGCACCACGGCTTCAAACAAGTAGCCTGCAAGTTCCTTTTCCAACGCAGCAACTCTTGGCTCGTCATTACTATCCACTGTCACCGTAACACGCATACCGCGCGCACCGACGGCGGCCACTTCGACTTCCGCATTTGGCAAGCCATGCTCCGCGTGAACCAGATTGGAGATTTTCAGTCTGGCCGCGTCGCAACGCAGGCTGGGCTTATAGATTTTGCCGACTGTCGTTAGCGGAATCGCGTCTACGAGATGAATTTCCTTGGGCCAGGCCGGGCGTTCATCGATGCCTTTTTGGGCGTGGGCTATCAATTCCTCAATGCTTACCTGGTTGTCGGGAACCAGTTGAACAAAGCAAACCGGCAGCTCGCCGGCATAAGAGTCGGGCTGACCAACCGCAGCGGCAAGGGCAACTGCAGGATGTGTGCTCAACGCATTTTCAATCATTGCCGGGTCGATATTATGTCCACTGCGAATAATAAGATCCTTGGATCGGCCGGCAATATAGATGCGGCCTTGCTCATCTTTATAGCCGAGGTCACCGGAATTCAGTACGCCATCACTGAACACACCATCATTGTGGTCTGGATTGCGATATCCCGGCGAAACATGATCTCCGCTGATTGCGATGACACCGATTTCATTGACCGCGCATTCCTCACCCAAACCACCGTCTGCATTCAGTTGCAAGATCTCAACCCGCGTGTAGGGCAGTGGCCAACCAACGGAACTAACGCCGCCCGGTCCGCTGAGAGGGTCGATGCTGATCAATCCGGAAGACTCGGTCATGCCAAGAATTTCATACAGAGTGCATCCGGTGACTTCAGTGAAGCGCTGGCCAACTGCCGGTGGCAACAGAGCTGCACCAGTCAGGCCCGCACGTACCGCGCTGATGTCATGGTCACCCACGGGAACCTGCAACACCGCTCCAACCGCCGTTGGAACGCCGCCAACGAGCGTTGCTTTATGTTGTGCAACGAGGCGCCAGAATCCTTCAATGATAGCCGGATTGCGCAGGCCCGCTGGTGACATGATGACGAGTTCGGTTCCCGCCATGAAGGCGCTGAGGCCGGCTGCGATGGTTCCGGCAACATGAAACAGCGGCAAAGTGGCGGTCAGCACATCATCTTCCTGGTAACCGCACATTGACGCGCCACCAAATGCAGCAACCAACTGTCCGCGATGGGTATGCGCTACGAGTTTGGGAATGCCGGTGGTGCCGCCGGTGTGAAAATATGCGGCGACATCGTCGCCACTGCGTGATTCACCAAAGATCAGATGGTCGAAAGGTTGCGCCATAAGGGCAGTCCCCAAGTCGACCACGCCCTCTTCAGCGGGCGTGCCGGGAGGTGAAACCCGAACGAGAGTGAGGTCAGGCACGGCGTCGCGCAATTCCAGTGCCTTTTGCCAAATATCAAGTTGCGGATGGGGCCCAAGAGCCACCAGTATTTTTGCGCCCGATGCCTTCAGCAATTCGGCGATGCTCTCGGCCTGCAGAAGGAAGTTGATTGGCACTGCGTAGCCGGCTGTTTCAGCTCCCCACAGGGTAACATGGGTTTCAACCAGAGACGGCAGCATATAGGCCACCCCTGGCGATGGACCACCAAGATCGGAAAACAGATTGGCAGCGGCGCGGATCATTCCAAGCAACTGATCATACGACACCCGACGCGGCTCCTCGTCGGCAGCGCCGGTCATCAGCATGGTGATCGCAGTCGCGTCACCTTGTCGTGCGGCGCTGGCGATAAATACATCCAAAACGCTGCGTTCGGGCAGTCGTTGCTCCAAGGTCTTTTCTGCTTCGAACTTTTGCAGGTCGTTGCGGGTGCAAATGCGTTGATCGCCTAAGTCAGCCATGAGTTTTGATATTCCAAGATCCCAACAAGAACAGGCATGTTTGCTGATAAGGTCGAATCTGGCAAGCTCGAGCCACCGCAAAAAATTGTCCAAGTCTTTCGGAAATGTTTGACCGGGAATTGACAAGGTTGCGAATTTACTTTCAATTTCTTTTACGCAAGTTTACGCGCGTTAAGTAATATGTTGCGACAATCCGAGCGCAAGAACTCGGCGAATATTGAATTAGATCAGCCACCTGACTGCGGAATTGGACTATGAGTGTTGAAAAAATAAAGAACATGGAAGAGTTCGCTGCCAAATGCGGCGTTTCCAGACCAACGGTGTCCAAATATTTCAACGACCCAAACAGTGTGCGTCCCAAAACCCGCAGACGTATTGAAGAGGCGTTGGAGCGTTTCGACTATCGCCCGAATATCTACGCGGTCAATCAAAACCGCCGACTGACCAAAAACATCGGCATTGTCGTACCCTATCTCGCTGACCCGTTTTTTGCGGAGATCGCCCGGTATCTTGAAACCCATTGTATTGAAGCTGGGTTTTCTCCTTCCTTGTTCAGTTCGCATGGTAAGCAGGAACTGGAAAACGAAATCCTCGACACGCTCAGATCGATGAAACCAGCCGGAGTTTTGCTGGCACCCTTGGGGCGTTCGTCCGACCGCAAGGTTGTTGAGCAGTTCTGTCGTGATGTGCCGACCGTCCTATTTGATAGTAATATTGATGGGATTGGTGATGTATTTATTGGATCTGACAACCCCCAATTCACCTCAATGATGGTGCAGTATTTGTGTCGGACCGGAGAACCTCCCTGCTTTTTCGAAATGAAAACACCGCCAAATCCCAATGCGAGAAAACGCCGACAGGGATACCTGGAAGCGATGGAGGTACAGGGGCATGAGCCCCACATTTTCGAAGCGCAGGGCGAGGGCTGGGCGTTGGAAGAAATCGGCTTGCGTGAGGGTATTCGGCTGCTGGAAAGTGGCGAGATGCAAACATCGACGATCCTTTGCAGTAATGATCGCCTGGCCATCGGGTTTTTTGCTGCCTGCTATCAAAAAGGGCGGCGCGTTGGCATTTCGAAAGATTGCGATATTCGCGTTGCCGGTCTGGATGGTCATCCGTTTTCGAGCTTCACCTGTCCACCCCTCACCACCGTGTCACACGACTATGAAGCGATATCGGAACGCAGTGCAGAGGCGCTTTTTGACATGATTGTGGATCAAAATCGTCCTGCGTCTCGCCAGGAAAAACTGTTTGATGGCAAGTTGATAATGCGTACATCAGCATAGTATCCACAGGCAAAAAGTTTGCGCGCGTAAAAAATATATTGACCACGCGTATAATTTTAGTTAGTTTTCCCCCAGTTCAGCATACCAAGGGAGGAAACCGGATGCTTTCTAAGAAACTACTTTGTTTGTCCAGTGCCGTAGCCATGACAGTGGCAACGAGCGCGTTGGCCGATACACTCACAATCGCTACCGTTAACAACGGTGATATGATCCGAATGCAGGGTCTGACTGATGACTTTACCAAGAAAACCGGCCACACAGTTGAGTGGGTCACTTTGGAAGAAAATGTCCTGCGGCAACGCGTGACAACAGACATCACTACCAAGGGTGGTGCCTTCGACATCATGACAATCGGCATGTACGAAACCCCGATCTGGGGCAAAAACGGCTGGTTGGTTCCGCTCAACGATTTGTCTGCTGAATATAATGTTGGTGATATCCTGCCAGCGATGAGCGGTGGCCTGTCCCATGACGGCACTTTGTTTGCAGCACCGTTCTACGGTGAATCATCGATGATCATGTACCGCACCGACCTGATGAAAGCTGCCGGTCTTGAAATGCCTGATGCGCCATCCTGGTCATTTATTGCCAAGGCGGCCCGCGCGATGACTGATCGCGACAAAGAGATCAACGGTGTTTGCCTGCGCGGTAAAGCTGGTTGGGGTGAGGGCGGTGCCTTTATCACAGCAATGTCGAATTCGTTCGGTGCCCGTTGGTTTGATGAAAACTGGAATGCTCAGTTCGATACACGCGAGTGGTCCGATACGCTAAACTTCTATGTCAACATGATGAATGACTCGGGCCCTCCAGGTTTCTCGACCAACGGATTTAACGAAAACCTGTCACTCTTTCAGCAAGGCAAATGTGGCATGTGGATCGACGCAACTGTTGCTGCATCTTTCGTAACAAATCCAAAAGACTCAACTGTAGCTGACAAGGTTGGATTTGCCCTGGCACCAGACAATGGTATGGGCGTACGCTCCAACTGGTTGTGGGCATGGGCTCTGGCCATCCCGGCCGGGACGCAAAAAGAAGCCGCCGCCAAGCAGTTCATTGAATGGGCAACCAGCACGAGCTATATCGAGCTTGTTGCTTCCAAGGAAGGTTGGGCCAACGTTCCTCCTGGTGCGCGTGCCTCACTTTACGAGAACCCGAACTACAAAGCGGTTCCGTTCGCCCAGAAGACGCTGGACTCAATCCTGTCTGCTGACCCGAACAATTCCACCGTCGATCCAAGCCCCTATGTGGGTATTCAGTTCGCGGCTATCCCGGAGTTTGCCGGTATCGCAACAGAAGTCAGCCAAGAATTCTCCGCAGCCTATGCGGGACAGCAAACTGTGGCAGAAGCACTGGCTAAAGCTCAGGCTTTGACCAACGACGCAATGGAAGCTGCTGGCTACCGCTAAGCGCTCCAACTTTCGAGGGGCTGCGTTAAATTGTGGCCCCTCCCACCAACATACTCCATAAATAGTAAAAACGGTTCAGACGGTATTCCCGTCTACAGGAGAGGTGTATCCAATGGCCACCCAGAATTCCAGATCCGCAGCCCGCCTTATGTTAGCACCGGCCGTGATCCTGCTTCTTGGTTGGATGCTCGTGCCGTTGACTATGACCTTGTGGTTCTCGTTTAGAAAATATCTGCCGCTACGTGGTGGTGACCAAGGCTGGGTCGGACTTGATAATTATGTTCGTTTTGTCAGTTCGAGTTCTTTCTGGCCCAGCGTACAAACAACTTTGATCATCGTGGGTGGTGTGCTCGTCATCACTGTCGTTTTTGGCGTCCTGCTTGCTCTGTTGCTCGACCAGCCGATGTGGGGGCAGGGCATTGTCCGCATCCTGGTGATCGCCCCGTTCTTTGTCATGCCGACGGTCTCTGCTCTCGTCTGGAAAAACATCTTCATGGATCCTGTGAACGGGTTGTTTGCCCACCTTTGGAAGTTTTTTGGTGCAACACCGATCGAATGGCTTTCTCAGGCATCTATACAATCGATTGTCATGATCGTCAGTTGGCAGTGGTTGCCCTTCGCAACGCTTATCTTGCTTACCGCAGTCCAGTCACTGGATGGAGATCAGCTTGAAGCGTCTGAGATGGATGGTGCAAAACCGCTGCAGCGCTTCGGCTACATTATCCTGCCGCATCTGGCGCGCGCCATTACCATTGTCGTGTTGATCCAGACCATTTTCTTGTTGTCGATCTTCGCTGAGATTTTCGTGACCACTGGCGGCGCGTTCGGCACCAAGACCCTTACCTATCTGATCTTCCAGCGCGTGCTGGAGAGTCAGAATATCGGGCTTGGCTCCGCAGGCGGTATATACGCCGTGATCCTCGCCAATATCGTTGCCATCTTTTTGATGCGCATCGTCGGCAAAAACCTGGACGCGTGAGGAGGAACTGACCATGGCTCGTAAAATTACAAACAACCGCAAGATCATCAATACCGCTGCTGCTTGGGGCATAGGCCTGCTGATCTTCTTCCCGATCCTTTGGACGATCCTTACCAGCTTCAAAACCGAAGCCACAGCGATCGCCGACCCACCCGTCTTCCTGTTTTTCGACTGGACAATGGAAAATTACTCGGTGGTGCAGGAGCGTTCAAACTACGGTCGGTTCCTGTGGAACTCGATCTTTATCGCGGGCGGCTCGACCATTCTGGGTATCATTGTCGCGATACCGGCAGCCTGGTCGATGGCTTTTGTGCCCTCCAAAAGAACCAAGGATATTCTTTTGTGGATGCTGTCAACCAAGATGCTGCCTGCAGTTGGAGTGCTATATCCAATCTATCTGCTGTTCATCAAGTTCGGATTGCTCGACAGTGTTCTGGGCCTGACCATTGTATTGATGTTGATCAATTTGCCGATCATAGTGTGGATGCTCTACACATATTTCCGCGAGATCCCCGGTGAAATTCTCGAAGCTTCGCGGATGGATGGAGCCTCACTCAAGTCAGAGATCCTCTATGTCCTCACGCCGATGGCGGTGCCGGGGATCGCCTCAACCCTACTTCTAAACTTCATACTCGCCTGGAACGAAGCGTTCTGGACGTTGAATCTGACCGCTGCGAAAGCCGCGCCACTGACCGCATTCATCGCTAGTTATTCAAGCCCCGAAGGCTTGTTTTATGCAAAATTGTCCGCCGCATCGACTATGGCTATCGCCCCGATACTTGTTTTGGGGTGGTTCAGTCAAAAACAGCTGGTGCGCGGCCTCACATTTGGCGCCGTCAAGTAAGGCCCGGAGGAAATTATGGGAACGATTACACTTAAACAAGTCACCAAGAGTTTTGGCGATACGCAGGTTATCCCGCCGCTGGATCTCCAAATTAATGATGGTGAGTTCGTCGTCTTCGTCGGGCCTTCTGGATGCGGTAAGTCGACCTTGTTGCGCCTGATTGCCGGCCTTGAAGATGTCACCAGCGGGCATATTGAGATTGATGGCGCTGACGCAACGAACATACCGCCTTCCAAACGTGGTTTGTCGATGGTTTTTCAGTCTTATGCTCTGTACCCGCATATGTCAGTGCGCAAGAATATTGCCTTTCCGTTGAAGATGGCAGGCATAGAGCCTGAAATTGCCAAGAAGAAAGTCGAAGATGCTGCCCAAGTGCTGAATCTGACAGACTATCTGGAACGTCGTCCGGGACAATTGTCCGGGGGTCAGCGGCAACGGGTAGCAATTGGTCGAGCCATTGTGCGTGAACCGGAAGCCTTCCTGTTTGACGAACCACTTTCCAACCTGGATGCCGCCTTGCGGGTAAACATGCGGTTGGAAATTTCAGAGCTGCACCAGGAATTGGCGACAACGATGATCTATGTGACGCATGATCAGGTCGAAGCCATGACAATGGCGGACAAGATTGTAGTTCTGCAGGCTGGAGTTATTGAACAAGTTGGTTCGCCCCTGGAACTTTACAGTTCGCCGGCCAACCGCTTCGTTGCCGGGTTTATCGGGTCGCCAAAAATGAATTTTATTGAAGGTGAGACTGCCGCCAAGTATGACGCCCATGCGATTGGCGTGCGCCCGGAGCATTTTATCCTGTCCAACAAACAGACCAAAGATGGTTGGGAAGGTAAAGTTGAAGTCTCCGAGCACCTCGGCTCCGATACATTCTTCCACATCAATGCCGGGAAACAAGGGGTTTTGACAGTTCGAGCTATTGGCGAATATGCGCTGCGGCACGGTGATGCCTGTTGGGTAAAACCTGACGAAGATCGCATTCATCGTTTTGATGCTGCAGGACTCACGTTGGGAAGCTGACGATGAAGAGACTGAACGGCAAAGTAGCCATCATTACCGGCTCTGCCCGGGGCATTGGACACGCATTCGCGAAGGCTTATGTTGGCGAAGGTGCCCGTGTGGCTATTGCTGATATTGATTTGACGCGAGCCCAAAAGACCGCAGCGGAAATTGGGGATTCGGCTATTGCGGTTAAATTGGATGTAACATCACAAGTCAGCATCGATGCCGCCGTCGACCAAGTGATTGCCGAATTCGGACAGATCGACATTTTGATCAACAATGCCGCCCTGTTCACCGCCGCTCCGATTGTTGAAATCGATCGCAAGAATTACGAACATGTATTTGCCGTCAATTTCGCCGGTCCCTTGTTCATGTTGCAAGCTGTTGCCAAACACATGATCGAGCGTGGGCAAGGTGGCAAGATTATCAATATGGCCAGCCAGGCCGGGCGCCGCGGTGAGCCGCTGGTTGCGGTTTATTGTGCGACAAAAGCAGCAATCATTTCATTGACCCAGTCGGCGGGCCTCGACCTGATCAAACATGGCATCAACGTCAACGCCATATCTCCCGGAGTGGTCGACGGAGAACACTGGGACGGCGTCGACGCATTTTTTGCAAAACATGAAAACAAACAACCTGGGCAAAAGAAAAAGGAAGTTGGCGAGGCTGTCCCCTTTGGCAGGATGGGCAAAGCGGAAGACCTGACCGGTATGGCCGTGTTTTTGGCCAGTGATGAAGCCGATTATATCGTCGCGCAAACCTACAATGTTGATGGTGGCCAATGGATGAGTTGATCGCCCTATCTTCCAAGAACCTTGAGGCACTTTCGGCTCGTGCTCGCATCCCGGGTTATCGGCGCAGCGATCTTACAGCCGGGATTGTGCATATTGGACTTGGAAATTTTCACCGCGCCCATCAGGCATGGTACCTGCACCGATTGTTCGATAAAGGCCACGATCGCGACTGGGCGATCATCGGCGCCGGTGTGCGACCCGGCGACAGCCTGCAACGACAAAAGCTTCTGGCGCAGGATTGTCTGACAACGCTCATTGAGCTGCATCCGTCCGGCAAATCTGCTGAAATCATAGGATCAATGATTGACTACATCGCCGTCGAAGAGGGTAATGGCCAGTTGATTGACCGGATGAGCCAACCAGACATTCGCATTGTATCTCTGACGGTTACCGAAGGTGGCTATTACATTGATCCGGCGAGCGGCGGTTTTGATTCAAGCCATCCGGATATTGTCCATGATATCGCGCATCCTGAAACGCCGCGAACTGCTTTCGGCGCCATGATCGCAGCTCTGCGCGTTCGCCGGGATCGCGGTATTGGACCTTTTACGGGTTTGAGTTGCGACAATCTGCAGGGCAATGGCAACATCCTGCGGCACAGTATTGTCTCCCTCGCCCGTCTGACCGATCCATCACTCGCCGCATGGATTAATGAGCAATGTAGTTTTCCAAACTCAATGGTCGACTGCATCGTACCAGCCACGGGGCCTAATGAAATTAATCTGGCGCGCAATTTTGGCATTGATGACACGGTGCCTGTCACCCACGAGAATTTTCGCCAATGGGTGATTGAAGACGATTTTTGCACCGGTCGTCCGGCATGGGACAAGGTCGGCGCGACATTTTCCGGACAAGTTGGTCTGTATGAAGCCATGAAACTACGGATCCTCAATGGCGGTCATCAGATCATTGCCATGCCTGGCGAATTGTTGGGCATTGAGACCATCGCCGGTTCCATGGCTCATCCATTGATCCGGGAATTCCTTCGCAAGGTTATCACCGAGGAAATCACTCCCCATGTGACACCGGTTCCAGAAATGACGTCGACCGAATATCTGGACTTGGTTGATCGTCGATTTTCCAATGCAGAAATCAAGGACACGACACGCCGTGTTGCCTTTGACGGATCAAGCCGTCATCCGGGTTTTCTGGTTCCTTCGATACGAGATGGATTGGAAAACGGCGTGTCCGTTTCGGGGCTGGCGCTTATATCCGCTGTTTGGTGCATTTATTGTGAAGGCAAACGCGAAGATGGGGCCGAAATTGAACCCAACGATCCAAATTGGGATGAACTGAGCCGGGTTGCGGGAGAAGCGCGTCAAACGCCGTCGGTATGGCTGGAGATGCGCCAATATTACGGCGACCTTGCTGATGATGAACTCTTTGCCGAACTGTTTTCGAACTGGCATGTCATGATTGCAGGGCAGGGCGTTGAAGCGGCGCTGGAGAAATATCTTACTCAGCAATAAACTGTTCGGTCAGCCGTCGGCTTGAGGGATCCTGTCAGGAATGGATCGCGTCGGGTCTGACCCCAGTTCGAGTTCAGATGTCAGCGTTCGATCATCGATCAATTTTGCATTGAAGGTACAACGATCGCGCGGACTTCTCCGGCCGGTGCAGGCTCGGCGATGGCATCTGCTGCTTCATGAAGAGAGATTGTTCGGGTGACCAGCGGAGCGACAGAAATTGTGCCGTCGGCAATTAGCTGAGCCGCGCGTTCGTGCGTGAACGGGTTAATGAAGCTGAAGTGCATCTGGATTTCTCTGAACAGAAGGTCAAAGGGCTCGATCTCCACGTGTTCTCCGGTGGGCAGAACCCCAAGTATGACAATCCGCCCACCGGTTCTGGTCAGGCCAGGTGACATTGCAACAGTCGCTGCCACGCCGGCGCATTCTACCACCAGGTCAGCACCAGCGGGCCATTGCACCCGCGCCCGGTCTTCTGATCCTGCAACCAGATCCGCACCCAGAGCACGCCCCAGTTCCTGGTTAGTTGCACTTCGGGTCAACAGCATGACTTCACAGCCTGCAAGTTTGGCCAGTTGAACCGCCAGCAAACCGATGACCCCACCACCAATGATCAGTACTCGCTCCCCCGGTTTTGCCGCACCAAGATCCATGCCGTGCAACGTGCAGGCAAGGGGTTCACAAAATGCACCGTGCAATGGATCAAGTGTTGCTGGAAGTTGGTGCGCCTTTGCTGCGGGAAAGGCGCAGAATTCCGCGAAGCCACCGTCACGAGCAATTCCGGTCGCGATATTATTGGCGCATAAATTCACCCGACCCCGTCGACACTGATCGCACTCGCCACACCAATCGTTGGGATCGCAGGTTACGCGAGCGCCCAATGGTATGTCCGTGCCATTGCTGTCTACAACGATACCGGAAAATTCATGTCCCAATGTTTTGCCGGGTACTGAGGGAAATTCACCCTTAAACAGATGTCTGTCGGTGCCACATATGCCTGCAGCTTCAACCTGCACAAGAATTTCACCAGGCCCTGGTTGGGGCATCGTTATCTCAATCGTGCGAATGTCGCCGACCGCGATCAGCCGCGTAGCAAGCATGGTGATTTCTCCCCGGATATTGTTTCGAATTCGGTCAATTTGGTTGTTGGGCTTTAATCGACTTTACCCACAAATACCGCGAGTGACCATTGATTATCTGGTGGCTGACCCTGGCGTCATCATGATCCGCTGCAGAATCAAGATGTCAGAACTTTTTAATAGGGAATTGTAATAATTGTGATTTATTTGGTCGTTGAGATCTTCGTTGAAGATTGCCGTCTGCTGCGCCGTTCGCGGTGGGCGATAAACAGGCCGGAAGAGAAAATGATCGCCGCTCCTATCCAGGTGTAGAGATCCGGTGTTTCAGAAAAGAACCATACCCCCAACAAGGCGGTCCAGATCAGCTTTAGAAAGTCGAATGGCAATACTGCCGTTGGCTCGGTCTCCTTCAGCGACTGGCTCAAAGCGATTTGTGCAATGGTTCCGCTAAGGCCGATAAGCGATAACCAAATCCAGTTTTCGGCGGATACCGTTTGCCAGACCAACAGCGCGGGACCCAGTGAAAACAGGCATAAGAATATGCCCATCCATCCGACGATGGTCACGCTGGATTCGGTGCGAGACAACAGTTTGATCAGGATCATTGCTACCGCCCACAATGCGGCCGCGCCCGCCGCTAAAAGCCCTCCGGTATCGAGCGCAACCATGCCCGGTCGCAGGATAATCAACATGCCCAGAAAACCAGTCGCGATCGCCAGCCACCGATAGAGCCGAAACCGCTCACCCAGCACCACGATGCTCAATACTGCAACGAAGATCGGGCCTGTAAAACTTAGCGCTGTAACTTTGGCCAGGGGGCTTAACGACAGAGCCGTGAAGAACATCAGCATGGCTGCAATGTTGACTACGCCGCGCAATGCATGAAGACCGATGCGACGACTTTGGAACATTTCAAATTTGGATCGAACAAGCAGTGGCAGGAGGAAAACAAACCCAAACAGATTTCGGAAAAAGGCTATTTGAAATGGCGGCAGTTCAGACGAAACATATCTGACCAGGGCGTGCATTATGGCAAACGCCACGGTCGAAACACACATCAACACGACCCCGCGCAATACTGCCGATTGCTGACGCCAGGTGTCATGAATCGCATGAATAAAAGTGAATCGGTCTGAGTTGATTTGTGAATTTCCTAAAACTACCAGAATGGATCGGGCAAGCGCCGCAAACAATCATCGTCGCTGCATGGACAGTTAATTCAATTGTGATGGGTCAATCCGTGCGCTGCAAATCCGAGTTACATCGGGGCTATGCGACGGGCGCCCACATCGATCGACTGCAGCATCGAAGCGTTGAAACTTGCTTGAATTAACCGCATCTTTTCATGGGCAAAGTCGGGTTGGTCCCAAAGATTTTCAAACTCCCAGGGATCACTTTGCAGATCATACAGTTCTCCCAGATCATGGCCATGATAGACAACAAGTTTGAAGCGGGCGTCCCGGTACATGGTGGCAAATGATTGATCGCCGTCTCCGGGACAAAAACTGCTGTCGATGGCGTCAAAATATTCGCAGCGAACGAATTCCCTATGTTCTTGTGGTGGGGCTGTACCCTGTAAGATTGGCAACAGGCTCTTGCCTTGCATCTGTTCAGGGAGTTTCACGCCAGCGCAATCCAGAAGGGTCGCAGACATATCAATAAGTTCCACCAAAGCCGCACTGCGCAAATCCTGCTGGATGTGTCCCGGCCACGAAAAAATCAGCGGGACGCGGACCAGCCCCTCATAGAACCGACAGCCTTTGAACTGCAGGCCGTGATCACCGAGTGATTCACCGTGGTCGCTGGTGAAGATGATAATCGTATTTTCACGCTGCCCGGTATCATCCAGATGCTTGAGTATCCGGGCGAGTTGATCATCAATTTGGGCAACCATTGCGTAATAAAGCGCCTGCTGCTTGCGGCCATTGAACTCTTCGGGCCGCTGGGCTCGGGTCTGAAAATCTATATCTTTCAATTGGTTCTGTTGTTCCAGATCAGACTCGCGAAAATAGGGGCCCGGCATGGCTTCGGCGTCAAATCGGTCGGCATAGGATTTGGGCGGAATGAACGGCGGATGCGGATCGTAGGGGTTGAGAGTTAAAAACCAAGGCTTGTCGCGTTCCTGGGAAATGAATTCGATGGCGCGATCAGAGGTCCATGTGGTCTGGTGGAACTGTGATGGCACGTTTTCATCGCCTTCAAGCAGCTTACCCAGATCGGCTCCCTGTTCCTTGACCCAGTCGGCATAGTCGTGTCCTTCAGACCAATCGTCACGTGGTGCGTGACTGAATTTCCAGAAGCCATAGCCGTCATCGAGGCGCGGTTCGGTTCGTTTGCCGGAGCTTTGCAGGTGAAATTTTCCGACCATGCCACAGTCATAGCCGGAATCCGCTATCAGTTTGGAAATCAGGGGAGGGTGACCGGCAAAGTCTTCATTGCCATTTCGGCAATTGTGCACCCGACTGGGATACATGCCCGTCATGAAGCTGGATCGACTGGGAGTGCAGATCGGACTTTGGCAATAGGCATGGGTGAAGGCTGTTCCTGATTCCACCAGCCCATCCAGTGTTGGGGTTTGTACGTGGGGGTTTCCCAAGGCACCGATCGTGTCAAATCTTTGTTGATCGGTGCAGTACCAAAGAATGTTGGGGCGTTTTGCCATGGTCTATTTCCCGAGGGTTGGAAGTATTGAGTTAATTGGATTGGTCTCGTAACACGTTGGTTTTTTTGACATTCCGATCGGTGGCCTAAATTGAGGGGAATTGGCGGCTGATAAATTCTTCGCCCTCATCCAGTTTTTCCGACCAGGTGTGTGCGCCGTTCGCTATTTCGTTGATGAGATCTTGCATAGGCGGCAGAAGGTCGATGAGAGGGACTTCACCCATAAATGCACGCGAAGCATCAAAGTCGATCTGGCGGGGCAGCCGGGTTGCAGATTTTGGATTTGCGGTGATCTTGACCGTCGGGGCCAGAGCGCTGCCATAAGGATTGCCATGTCCGGTTGTAAACAACACGATCTGGGCTCCTGCCACCACCATGGAAGAAATGGATTCTGGCGATAGAGTCGGAGTATCCATGAGATAAAGCCCTGGCACTTCGGGGATAGACCGGCCTTGCTCCAGGGCGCCTACAATGGGGCCGGTTCCGCCCTTCATAACAGCGCCAAATGATTTTTCTTCCAGAGTTGTCAGGCCACCTGCGTGGTTTTGCGGACCGGGGTTTCCCAATGTGATGTCAATGCCTGCACTGGCAGCGATGCGGTGTCGAGCCGCGTACATTTTCTCCAGTTGCGTTGCAATTTCGCCGGTCGCGCACCGCGCTGTCAGGGCATCTACTGTTCCGGTCCATTCCAACGTTTCACTGATGACAAACCGGCCACCCTTGCTGGTCAGCGCATCGGCATAAGCGCCGACCAGAGGGTTGGCGATAATTCCAGAAGACGCGTCGGAATGTCCGCATTCAGCAGCCACAATCAGATCAGAAACCGGGACGCTCTGGCGCTGTTGTGCGTTCAGGGATTTTTGTATTTGCAGGCCCTGTTTGACGGCAGTTTCAACGATCAGTTCGCCATCTTCATCGCATTCCTGCAGCGAAAGTGCGCAGCAAAATCTACCAGTACTTTCAACGGCTTCCGCATAAAAGTCCCGCGCCACCTTGTCTGGCGCCAGGATGATCACGCCACCTACATTGGGATGACAGGCAAAGCCTGTGAGCATGTGCTGATGAAACAATTTGTCCTCACCAACCTGACCGCGCCCATAGGGCGAAGCCACGAGTCTGCATCCCGGCAGCAATGCGGCAACCTTTCTGGCTCCCGAAGCATTGAGACCACAGGTTCCAAGCACGAGCAAATGGTTGCGCACTCCTGCAGCACCAGCAGTCCTTGCAAAACCCTGGAATTCTGCGCCGATCATTTTGCCTTATCCCTGGCATGGTTTAGTCCGGTCAGATTGTGCAGGTGAACATGCTCTCCCGGTTCAATGTCTTTTGTCGCCAGGCCAATGACTGCGCCATATTTTACCACGGGTGCACCGTGGTTTATTTTTGTAAGCGCTATTTTGTGTCCCAGCGACGTGTCCTGCAAAAGTGCCGGTGAGCTTGCCCCATCAACCGCTGGCTGTTCTCCGGCGCTGATGTCCTGCAACAGGCACACAACATTGTCCTTCTGGTTTAATAGAATTGCCTGGTAAGGACCGTGGCTCATTGAACTATGTCCCTGATTTCATGTGAATGAAGCATGTCAGCCGCACCATCAGTGTCTGGGTCGTAACCAAGGCCGGGACCTGATGGGAGAGCGAAACTCCCTTCCTGCAATTCAATTCTGCCTTCTGAAAAGTGTGACAGCAGCGGATTTTCCGAACTGTCCACTTCAAGCCAGCCATCTCCGCCAATCGCTCCAAGAACATGGGCCGATGCAATCAGGCCGACACCGCCGCCCAGAAAGTGCGGGCAATATCTCAATCCGTTTGAAACGGCGAGCTTTCCAACAGCAAGACAACCGGACAGGCCACCCCATTTGCAGATGTCCGGTTGAATGACGCGAAGCGCGCCGGTCTTAATGGCAGCATCAAAACTGCACCTGTCTCGAAGGTTTTCTCCAGCAGCCAATGGAATTGCCTGCTGTTGGGCAAGTGCTGACCAGTCTTGATCCGACGCATCGGCCTGCAGCGGTTCTTCAAGCCATGCGAGGTTCAGATTGACCAACCGGTCCATTTGTCGGCGGGCCTTGTCCAGGGTCCATGCCTGATTGGCATCGGCAATCATACGCTCTCCCGGGTTCAAACTACCGGCAGCTGCTTCCAATTCGGGCAGCCCATCATCCTGTCCAAAACCGATGCGTTGTTTAAACCGGCGATATCCCAATCCTCTCATGCGTTCAATTTGTTCTTGGTGGAGATCAGGAGCAATGCCGCTTGCATAGGCAGCGACACTTGTTGTTGCCCGACCCAAATGCGCCGACAATGATAGACCGTTGCGCCGGGAGACAAGATCGTGGACTGCAATATCTGCCCCGGCAGCAATCTGATCGACGGGTCCGAATTCTCCCGCCTGCAGGGCGAGGCGATGAAATTTCCGTCGCAAGCAATCGAATGTTTCAAACGGGCGATCCAGCGTGATACTGCCAAGCGCAGAGGGCAATATGTTGAGCGCCAGCCGGGCCCGGTGAAAATCTCCATCGGGTGGAAAATTACACCAGATCTCTCCCCAGCCGCGATTGCCGTCGCTGTCCTCGACGCAGACAAGAATGGCAGGACGATGGGTCACAGGTCCCATCACGGTCGTCAATGGATGCGCCAGTGAATGCCGGTAGTGATAAATTTCAACTTTGCGCAGCTTTGTCATCGGCTGGTGTCAGCGCCGTTGACAAGGAGCAAAGCGACAACGACTTTGCCGCCCATTGGGGGTTGGCCATTTTGATCCATGCGGGGATCGCTCCTATTCAAAACCGAGCTTTAGTCCGTCTTGCCGGCACGCTTGCGTTTGTGCTCTGTCCAAAAAGGCCAGATCAGCAAGATGACTGCAGTTATTGTGAAAAACAGCGGGAAGGGGCGAGTGACGACAGGGCTGATATCACCGGCTGTCATCATCAGACCGCTGCGCAATTTTTCCTCTGCCAGCGGTGCCAGAACAAAACCGATCACGAACGGTCCAAGCGGGATTTTGGCACGTTCAAGCATGAAGCCAATCACGCCAAACAATAGCATGACCCAAACGTCGAACATTGTGTTGTTGAGGGCGTAAGACCCGACAACACAGAACACGGCGACCACCGGCAGCACAAAACTTCGCGGCAGATAAATCATCGAGGCGATGTAACGGACCGATGATGTCATAAAGAAGAACATCAAAATATTGGCCAGCAGACAGGTCGCAATCATCGCCCAGACAATATCGTTATTGGTCAAAAACAGCGTCGGTCCGGGCTGAATTGAATGGATGGTCAACGCCCCGATCAGGATTGCATCGATCACGCTGCCGGGAATACCCATTGCGATCAGCGGGATCAGGGCGCCCCCCACAGTGGCATTGTTGGCGGCTTCTGAAGCGATGATGCCTTCTTCAGAACCCGTGCCGAATTTCTCCGGCGACTTCGACACGTTTTTGGCAGTTGTATAGGCCGCCACCGAGCCAATTGACGCGCCAATGCCCGGCAGAATTCCGATCCCGGTGCCGATAAAGGAGGAGCGGATCATGTTAACAGCATTCTTTTTCAAGTCGCTGAAGCTCATCAGCACGCTGTCATTTGCCACCTCCGCTCGTTCCGGTTTGTTTTGAACATCTAACGTGTCGGCTATTATCTGGCTGACCGCGAATGTTCCAATCAACACCGGCAATAATTGCAGGCCGCCATTGAGCAGGTACCAGTCGAATGTCAGACGCGGCATGCCGGATGCGGGGTCGACGCCGGGCATTGAAACCAACATGCCGAGCAGGCCGGATATCAGCCCTTTGACCATCGAGCCTTCGCTGACCGAAGCGATCAGCACCATGGCCATCATGATCAACGTGAAATATTCAAACGGGCCGAACCGGGTGGCGAGAATGGACAGCGGTTTTGTTACGGTCAGCAAGACACCCCAGGCGATCAGTCCGCCGACAAACGATGCCGTTATGCCAAGGCCAAGGGCACGACCCGGCCGTCCACTTCGGGCCATTGGATAGCCGTCGAACGTTGTCATCACCGACGCCGGAGTGCCCGGCATACGCATCAGGGTTGCCGTAATCAGTCCCCCGCTGATCGCACCGACATACATAGAGATCAGCAAAACCACTGCGTTGAAGGGCTCCATGTAGAAGGTCAGTGGCAATGTCAGAGCGATCAACATGGCTCCGGTCAAACCCGGAATTGCTCCAACGACAATGCCCAGCAGGGTGCCGATGAAAAGCATGAAAAACGACCACGGTGTCAGAATTTGTAGTATCGCGGTAGAGAGCGCTGCAAGATCCATTGATACGCTCCTAGGCCGGTAAATCGACGACGAACACGTTGGTGAACATGTATTCGACGCCGAAGCTGACGACGACGGCAACAAGGAAGGCCGGGAGCAGACTTTTGAGTTTAAAGTTCTCCAGAGCCGCGATTAATATCGTCAAAAAGACACAGGTGATAACGCCAAACGAAGCAACATTCAGATCGAGTGCCGCCACATAGACTACGGTGAGGCCAAGCGTGATCAGCGGTCCATAGGGGGATCTCGTCATAAATTCCATTCGAAACTGGCGTTCGACCTGACCGTTTCGAATAAGCGCGCGCGCCTGACCAATCATGATTACAAGGCAACATATGATGACAATTGCCGCAGTTGCGAGCGGCACCGGACCCGAACCCAAAGGTTCAAAAGTGCCTGGAGGCAAGCTCCATGCATTGATGAAAAAAACCAAACAAATCAGTGCGATAAATCCGCAGACCAAAATTTCGGTAATCGGGTTTCGTTGCAAAGCTATCCCCTCTCAGCCGCCAAAGTTGAACCGCCCGGACAGATCATGTCCGGGCGATGGTCGTCAAAGGAAGGTTATTTTTTCTTTGCCAGTTTAGCGATGGGTTCAATAGCGTCCCATGTTGTCTGCATGCTTGCCTGCAAAGCGTCACCTTTCAGGAAGTTGTCGGAAAAACCCTTCTTCTTGATGAACGCCTTATAGCGGTCGGTCTGAGCAGATTTTTCAAGCGCATTTGCCATGCCTTCAACCGCTTCTGCAGGAGCGTCCTTGGGAGCAAACACCCATGAATTGATGCAGAACTGAACGTCATAACCAAGCTCTTTCAGCGTGGGAATATCCGGCATGCCTGAAAACCGTTCTGAACCAGAATAGGCCAGCGGTTTGATCTGTGATTCCGGGTTGTCGGTGCCATCAGGAAGCTGAGTGAACTGCACAACTTCGGCGCCTGACAATACGGTTGTATTGGTTTGTGCTCCGGTCAGCGCCGTGTAGTTTGCCGTTCCGCCACCAATTTGAACAAAGCGGAATTTTGACCCTGGATTGGATTCCTGAATCATCAGGCCCGCAAGATGGTTGATCGCACCCAGATTGGCACCAAAAATCAACGTGTCGGGTTCGTTTTTAGCCTTGGCGAGCAGCTCTTCCATTGAGTTAATGTCAGAATCCTTGCGCACCATCGGTGCAATGCAGAATTCTCCAAGCCCGGCTACTGGTTTGAAATCACGCCAGCCGAAGTCGAGCGCCCCTGTGCCTTCGCCACCCATCAATGCAATGTGGATCAGCAGGAATTCATATCCATCTGGCGTTGCCTCTTTAACCCGGCGCGCGCCAATCGAAAAATGACCGCCGACATTGACGATTGTGATCGGCTGGTCGAGGATTTTGTTTTCCTGAATTCCGGCCTGCAAAACGCGTCCGACCTGATCTGATGTGCCTCCAGCCTTAAACGGAACAACGAGTTTAATCGGCTTTTCGGGCCACCCTGCAGCCGACGCAGAACCTGTAAACGCAATAGCTGAAGCAGCGAGTATACCTAGGAGTTTTTTCATAATTTCCTCTCACGATGTTAGAATAATCTGAGCTTATTATATTGTTTTCTCATGCCGGTTTAGATTATACTATTATTGGTTTTTTGCAACGATCTTCGAGGCGTTTGAGCATGATAAATGACAAAAAAACAATGTTTTGTTCGTTTCTGTGGATCAGTGGCCGGGTCATCTGCTCGGCTCTGCCGGAAGGCGCGATATTGACACCCCAACATTGGATCAACTGGCCCGAAACGGGGTTCAATTCAGCAATTGCATTTCTGAATGTCCGATCTGTATTCCAGCCAGAAGGTCGATGATGACAGGCACCGATCCGCGCACTCATGGCGACCGGGTATTTATCCCCGATTTGGTGATGCCCGATCTGCCACTGTTGGCCGAAACATTTCGAAATGCGGGCTATCAAACCGGAGCGGTGGGAAAACTTCATGTTTACCCGGCGCGGAACCGCATCGGGTTTGAGGAAGTGGTTTCATTTGAGGAGGGGCGCCCTCAATTGGGTGGTCCTGACGACTGGGAAATCGATCTCGCTGATCATGGTGAAGCTGGCAACGGCTATGCCCACGGCATGTCAAACAATGGTTATGAATTCAGACCCTGGCATTTGTCGGAAGCCCAACATCCGACCAATTGGCTGTCCCGACAGATGTGCCGGATGATCCAGCGCCGCGATCCGACGCGACCGCAATTTTGGCATTTGTCGTTCAATTTCCCGCACCCGCCCATCGTACCCATTGCGGCTTATTTGGATGCATATAGGGCGCGCAGCATGGACGAACCTCTCCTGGGGGACTGGGCAGAAGATCCCGATGCCTTGCCCCCGGCGTTGCAAAAAGTCAGGCGAAATTGGCCCGAACTGACCAGTGAGAAAATCAAGAACATGCGCCGCGCATTCCATGCTCAATGCACTCAGATTGACCACCAACTTCGCCGGGTAATTGGCACTTTGCGAGAGCATCTGCTGCTCGACGATACAATCATTTTATTCACCAGCGATCACGGGGATATGTTGGGAGATAACGGACTTTATGCAAAACGCCTTATGTATCGGGGGTCTGCACATGTTCCGATGATCATCATGGGGCCGCAAGGCGACGAAGCCACAACGCCGGGCAGCGTCGATGATCGCCTTGTCGGCATGCAGGATATTATGCCGACCCTGTTGGAAATGGCCAATATTGATGTTCCAGACAGTTGCACGGGAAAGTCGATGATCAGTGGAACCAGGCGGAAGTATTTTTACGCTGAAGCCATGGAAGACACCGGCGCCACCCGCATGTTGACCGATGGCAAAATGAAGTTGATTTGGTATCCCGCCGGCAATCATGTCCAACTGTTCGACATGGAAACCGATCCCGAAGAACTGCGTGACCTGTCAAAGGTTCCCGACTTTGAAAGCGATCGAAATCGGATGGAAAAACATCTTATCGATCACCTCTATGGGATCGATTTGGAATGGGTCCGCGAAGGCAAGCTGCATGGATTTACACCGCCTGAATTACCGCCTGCGGAAAATCGGAGCCTTTCAGCACAACGTGGCCTGCACTATCCGGAACCTCCAAAGGGCGATATCAGCAAAGCGCTGGCGGCTCCATGAATGGTGCGCAGATCACTTCTGCAGAGATTGGGCAACGATACTGCATTCATCAACTAATTGGCGGGCAGATGGCAGCAGTGGTTTGTCGCTCCGCCAAGTCACACCAACGGCCCTCGGTGGCATTGCGGTTTTGATGGGTACCTGCACAATATCAGGATACCCCGCGCGATGGGTTGTTGACATGAAACCCAGCATGTCGCTGCTGCGTACAATATTCACCATCGCCCGCACGGAGTTTGTTTCGACACTCGGCTTTGGCATGACGATGCGATTTTGATGAAACAACCGTGTCAACAATTGTCTTCCGTAAGTTCCATCACCGGTCAGCACCCATTGAGCTTCGGTGGTTTTTTCCAAATCGATTGGCCCTTGCCTGCAAAGCGGGTGATCGCTTCTTGCGACCACCACCATGTTGTCGCGAAGCAATATCTCGATATCGTAGTCCGAACCGATAAAGGCATCGCTGATCGCGGAAAAGAAGAAGTCGATAACACCGGAATCAAGCAGGGCGTGGAGGTCATCATTGAGGGTGACGCGCATGTCGAAATGAATATCCGGCGCGGTTTTGTTCATCCGCGATATGGCCAGCGGCAATATTTCATTGACCCAGTCAGGTCCGCAACCAAAACGCAAACTGCCACCGATACCCTGCCGCATGGCGTTCAGTTGTTTTTTCATGTCGGCGGTGCTGCGTTCCATGTTCAGCGCATGAGCACGGACAACCTCTCCATAGGGGGTCAACACGAACGGGCGCTTCGAGCGATCAAAAAGTTGGGCCTCAAGCAAATCCTCCATTCGCGCAATCGCCTGAGTGAGGGCAGGTTGCGAAATGTTCAGTTCGGCTGCAGCAGTGGTCATGTTGCGGTGCTGGCAGGCTGCCAGAAAATATTGCCACACGATGTTGTTCTTGTTGTCGACCATGATGTTACATTCCGCCACAGAATGTTTGATGTCCATACTCCAAACAACATCAAATCACCAACTTCCCAACGGAGAAGATGCAATGCCAAGTTTACCTGAATTGCACTCCGATGAGCTTGCGATTGCCACGGTCAATCTGGACGTTGTTCCAGTCTCGAAAAAAACGACATGGCTTTTTCTTCGGGCGGAGTTTTCCGATGGTAGCATCGGATTTGGGGAAGCAAGTTATTTTGGACATGAAACCGCCGTGGTTGCCGATGCCGCCCACATTTCGAAGGTTGCTGCTGGTGAAAAATTGGTCGTATTCGAACCAGCATTGGCCAGATTTAGCACTCCCAAAACTTCCCATTCAATGTCCAGTCTGTTGTCAGCACTCGAGCAGGCCATGTTATCTGGCATGGCCCAACGGGCTGGTCTGCCGGTGAGTGTTATGCTGGGTGGAAACCGCCGCCGCTCGGTTCCGGTCTATGCCAATATCAATCGCGGTGTTTTCGACCGGTCGCCCCAAGGTTTTGCCGAAGCGGCGTTGGCTGCTCAACGGCTCGGGTACCAGGCTGTGAAAATGGCTCCGTTTGACGGATTGAGGTGGGATCAAACTGAAATCGAAAAGCACGAAGACTTGTTGCGGGCAGGAGTGGCGCGGGTTGCAGCAGTGCGGGCTGCAATTGGTGATCAGTGTCGGCTGTTGGTTGACTGCCACTGGCGGTTTGACATGAAAATGGCAACGCGAGCGATTGCGATGCTGAGTGAGTTCAATCCGTTTTGGCTTGAAGATCTGGTGGACACCGAAAACACAGATGGGGTCGAATTGCGTCGCCTGCGGGATATTGCCCATGGGAAAGATATTCTGGTTGCTGGTGGAGAAAATATCTGGACCATGAATGACGCTCTGTCCTTACTTGGAAAAGATGGCCTGGATGTCATGTTGCCGGACCTGCGTCAGACCGGAATATTACAGGGCCGCTCGATTTTGGATGTGGCGGCTGCTCACGGGGTAAAGACCAGTCTGCACAATCCGGCCGGACCGCTGCTTGACGCGATGAGTGTGCAGATGGCTGCGATTTTGCCAGACTTTCTGATCCTCGAGCGGCAGGTCAACGAAAGCCCGATCTATGATGCACTGATAGAAACCCCCATCGTTTTGCAGGATGGCAACCTGCAAGTTCCGTCTTTGCCCGGTTTGGGAGTTATCGTTTCAAGGGCGGAAATGGAGATTCATTCCCTGCCAGGAGGTTCCGATTTGGAAATCCCAGTCAGTCGTGGTGGCGGGCCGAATGCTTAAAATCAATCAAACCGGATTCACCAACTCACCAAACGCGGTGATCTTTTCGTTCGACATATAGCCGTAGCGATTGACCCACATATTGCCGTTGGATGTTTCCCAACAGGCGCGGGCGCGTCGCATGACATCATCAATTGGTCCATAGGCGTGGGTGAACGCGTAAATCTGACAGGCACCGGCGGCTGTTTGCGCGGTTGTAAATTTTTGCCTGATGGCATCGTTCGATGCGGTGTGTATTTCGTCTGGCTCGGGATAGTGAAATTGCGCGCTATCGACAGGTGGATTTTCTCCGGTACCAAATGCGGTAACCAAGGCCTGTGCAATCGTGCTGCTCCTGGCAGACCCCTTCGACATCGCCTTGGCATAATCCGACAAAATCATTGGCCAGTGCATCGTGTAGAACTTGACGCCAATGCCCTGCACCAGCTGCGCTGCGCCAGCCAGATCGAAGCCCGACAATAATTGAAAGGGTGGTGGAAAAGTTTGCGGCACCAGAGCCATATTTTGGGGTAGGGCTGCGCGAAACGACGTCAACAGATCAACAGAAAGTTTTCGGCGCAAGCTGATCAGGTCGAGCACACCGGGATATTGGACAAGCGCTCTTGTCAGATTATCCTCATTCAACTCAGGGCAATTCCTCAGCAATTCATCGCGCAAACCGCTGCTGAGCAAGTGTTGTACCTGACCGGCATGCAGCCGCATTCGATCCACATCAATGTTCATTGAGCGGGCAACTTTAAGAGCATGATTGCTGAAATCGAAGAACAATGCGTGGGCGTGGTAGGGCGGATACTCGGGCCAGTCGAGCCGGATGCCATCAATGTCGGGATAGGCGCGGGCCAGATCTTTCATCATGGCCCGTCCATATTCAAGGACATCAGGAGCGGCGAGACTGGCGTTTGCGTCAACCCGCGGAGGGCCCGCTTCACCGTCAGGACCCAGAGGGCGATCATTTTCGGTTGGGCCGCCAAACTGAACTCTGTAACCGGGAGGAATTGCCGACTGAACCTGAAACCAGACCTTCATGCCACGTTTTTTGGCCGCCGATATGAACGCCGCAACCGTGTCGCCTTCGCGCTGGGTCAGGCCATCAGGCTCCGGTGGCTGATAGGTTGTGTTTGCATAAAGCGATTTGTCGGGCGTGAAGCTTGGCGCGGTTCGCACTTTTATCTCGCGCCGTCCCCAAAGCTCCCGATCAAGCAACCGCACCTTGCCTGATTCGGCGTCGGCGGGAGGCTCCCGCGTTCCTTCGTCGGACGGCTCCATGACATAGGGGCTTGTGGCGATATCTGTCACATGGGCCGCCTGCAATCGATCAAGCAGCGGTTCAATGCCCTCGGCCTGAGCCCATTCCGGTAAAACGGTGATGCCGAAAGTAATGGTCGTCTCCTCCTAATTGACCATGGCGCGACGGGCGGCGCGGGTGTTGTAGGCGCTGGAGATGTGCCATTCGCGCAGAACATCCAGCAGTTCCTGCTTGACTTCAGCCTTGTCCGGATCATCCCAGAGGTTTTCGGTTTCACCCTTTTCAGATGTCAGATCGAACAGCTGGCCAAATTCATGATCCATGAAATGTACCAGTTTGTGCGTTTTGGAGCGCACCATGGTCATGTATTTGGCACCGGTGAAATTGACGTCTCCGCTCTGCTCACAAAAGACATGCTCACGCCCCGCAAATGGGTCGCCGAGCAATGCATCATTCAGCGAAATTGCCTCGTGGGTTTCGTCCAGTTCTGCTCCGGCCCATTCCAGAATGCTTGGTCCAAGATCAAACAATTGCACCATTTCGTCGACCACGCGCCCGCCTTTAAACCTTTCAGGGGCGCTGATGATCAGGGGCACGCGGGTGATCTCATCATAGGGCGCCCATTTCTGACTGAGCCCGTGATCTCCCAGACAATCTCCATGATCGGAACAGAATACGATGATTGAGTTGTCGTAGCGGCCGGCATCTTTCAGGCCGTCGATAATCAGTCCAACTTCCCGGTCGATCATTTCCACATTGGCGCAATAGAATGCGCGCATACGGTGTAATTGCTCGTCCGTTGGGTCAAGGCTCCATGCAACAGAATCGTGATCAACCTCCACATCATGGGTGCGCTTCACCTTGAACGGGGGCGGCAGTTGTTCGAGTTCTTCGGCCGTGACATTCGGCAGTGGAATGTCACGATCCATATATCGCTCGGCATATTCCGGGGTCGGGTCATAGGGTGGATGAGGCCCCGGAAAGCCGATCACCATGAACAGCGGTTTTTCGACCGGCTTGGTTTCCAGATACCAACGGGCCATGCCTCCGACAAAGACATCGGAGTGAAGATGTTCGGGTAGCTCCCAGGTGAAGGCACCCAGAGCTTCGCGATAGTCATCGCGTTTGCGATATTGTGAGCGCTGCTGTTTTTTCAAGCCGTGGGCGGCCAGTGCCTTGTCCCATTCGTCAAGATACCAACGCCCCTCGTAATACCGGTCTTTGTTTTCAACCACGAAGCGTTCGTCGAACCCGGCCGGTGCCTCATAGGGAATCGTGTGCATCTTGCCGATCGATACAGTTTGGTAACCCCGGTCCTGCAAGCGCGGTACCCATGTTTTGCTCCATTCCATGCCATTGGCGGTGACCCCGTTGGTATGGGGGTATTGTCCTGAAAAAACGCTGGCGCGGCAGGGAACGCAACTGGGTGCCGTGATGTGGCAATTATTGAAACTTACGCCCCTTTCAACCAGGGCATCGATATTTGGAGTATCCACGTGTTTGGCACCCAGCGCGTTGATCGTGTCGAAGCGCTGCTGGTCGGTCATGATCAATATGATGTCTGGGCGATCCGGGTCGTCGTTGCTTCCGGCATGTCCGGTTTTTTCAGATGGAGTGCTTGCACTCATTGGCGGTTGTCCTTCTTGATGGGATTGGCGTTGTGCACATCTTCGTCGGGGTCCAGATCCAGTTCAAAAAACCGGTCGGCGAGAATATCGATATGAGCCCGCATTGCGGTGCCAGCCACATCTGGCAAGCGACGGCGCAGGGCGGTCAATATGCGTTGATGGTCGTCAATCGATTGCAGGCGATTGGCGCGGCTGCGGGTCTGGTCATACCAGCGCGGCCAAAGAGCACCACCACGCATTTGCCAAAGTTCGCGAACATAGCGTTCCATCAGCGAATTCCCTGAAGCTTCTGCAATCAGTGCATGAAACTCCCGGTCGGCCCGGTCGAAGCCCGGGATATCATCAACACAAGATGCCATTTGTTCATGGCATTGGGTCAGACGGTCCAATTCGCTGTCACTTATGCGTTCAGCTGCTTTGGCAGCGACGCCGCCTTCAAGCACACGGCGCATTTCAACAATTTCAAAGGGTCCCACTTCGTCGGCCAGAACAGTCTCGGCCTCAGATGATTGTCGATCGCTCTTGGGCAAGACGAAGACCCCTGAACCCAGGCGAATTTCCACATAGCGCATCAGTTCCAGAGCCAGCAATGCCTCACGAACTGTGGTTCGGCTGACCTCAAGGGATGCCGCCAGCTCCCGCTCGGGAGGCAGTTTGGTTCCCATTGGATAGGTCCCGCTGTCGATATGTCCCGCCAGATTCTTGGCAATCTGAAGATAGCGTCGCTCGCCAGAACCGGGCAGGTCGAGAATATTGTTCATCATGCTTTTCCCTCTTCAGAAGGTGGGGCGAGCCCGGCCTTCTTTCCTGACGCAAAGAGCGGCAGGCACAATGTAAGCAGGGCAACAGCAAGAAACAAAAGCGCATAGGGTCTGGTCAGCACATCTGCAACATTGCCGTCCGACATCATCAGCGCCGCACGCAGTTTTTCTTCACAAATGGGACTCAGCACAAAGCCAATGACAAACGGACCCAACGGCACCCCGCATTTTTCCAGACCCAGTCCAATCGCACCAAATGCAAGCATTACCCAAACGTCTGTATAGCTGTTGTTGACAGCGTAAGAGCCGACCACACAGAACACCAAAATGCCAGTTAACAGGCCAGGGCGAGGCAATTGGGTAATCATGGCGATGTAACGCACCGTGCTCCACATCAGCGCCAGCATCAATAAATTCGCCACCAGATAAGCCGCGATGATGCCATAGGCGATTTCCGGGGCGTTCTGGAACAGCAAAGGGCCGGGTTGCAGTGAATGAATTGTCAAAGCACCTATGAGAATGGCTTCGGTAACCGAGCCGGGTATGCCCATGGTGATCAAAGGTATTAGTGCTCCACCAATCGATGCGTTGTTGGCGGTCTCACCCGAGACCACACCGGGCTCATGCCCGCTGCCAAATTTTTCCGGTTCCTTGGATAGCTGCCGCGTCGTTGTATAGGAAACCAGCGCGGCGATGTTGCCACCGATACCGGGCAATAGACCAATCCAGGTACCGATGACACCGGAACGGGCCATGTTGGCACCGTGATTGCGCGCGTCCTTCCAATAAACCGGAAGCTTTCCCTTCGGCAGTTTGAATCCCGGACCCGGCGCGATGGGGGCTGCCGTCTCCTTCAGGATCTGGCTGATTGCAAAGGCCCCGATCAGGACCGGCAAAAGACCAAATCCTGAAAGCAGTGAGTCAATTTCAAATGTCAGTCGTCCCCGACCGGTGGTTGAATCAATTCCCGGCAGGGCAAACGCCATGCCCAATACTGCTCCCAGAAGTCCTTTGATCACAGAACCCTGGGTCAGCGCGGCCAACATGACCAGCGCCATCATCACCAGACCGAAATACTCCCAGGGTCCGAACTGCAGGGCAAACTTGGCGAGCAGCGGTGACATGCCGGCAAGGAAAAACCAGGATATGATGCCCCCCACAACCGAGGCCATGATGCCCAGAGCTAGCGCGCGCTGCGGCTGGCCGTTCATGGCCATTGGATAGCCGTCGAATGTTGTGACAATGGAGGCCGGTGTGCCTGGCATCCGCAAAAGGATGGCGGTAATCAGACCTCCGGAAATTCCACCAACATACTCGCCGATCAAAAGCGTAACCGCGTTGACCGGCATCATGTGAAAGGTCAGCGGCAGGGTCAGCGCGATGAGCATCGAAGCGGTCAGGCCGGGAATTGCTCCGACCACGATGCCGACAGAAGTTCCGACAAACAAAAAGAACAGATTGTCGACCTGAAACAGCGTTTGAAAAGCTTCCCACATGGTTCAGTCCAGATCCACAAACAGAAAATGCGTAAAGACCAGATTGATGGAAACTGAAATCACCACCCCAAACAGTGTGAAGATAATTGCGGTGCGCAGCGTTGGTTTTGACAGCAGCATGCCGAGAACAACCACAAGCACGACCGTTGAAATCACAAATGGTGCCTGCAGAAAGTCAAGCGCACCAACATATAAAGCCAGGCAGGCCGGGACACCGAGCGGGCGAATTTTGGCTAAACCCTGCACATCAGCCGACGATTTTGCTTCAGAAATTGGGACGCCTGCAGCCCGCAGTTTACGCCAGACATTGAACAACAGCATCAGTGCCAGCAAGACAATCAATCCGCCCAGTATTCGGGGAAGCGCGGCTGAACCCATGGGTTCAAACCGCGGTGCAGGCAGCCCCATTGCGCCGTAAAACAGCAATCCGGCCAGGAGAAGTGAGCCGATGGCCAGATAGACGTCGCGCATCAATGCTTTTTGCTGAGAGACCGGCATTTCTGCACTCCTGCGCGAGCGAATTTTCGAAGTTTTGAATGCCGGCCACCGCGCCTTAGGCGACAATTAGTGCGATGGCGTGATCGATGACCGGCGGGAGGAACCAGATTAGTTGATGGTTTCCGCGATAGGTTTCAAAGATGAAAGCTGCTTTTTTGCGTCTTCCATCGCGGCAGCCCCGGGAACCCAATAAGGTTGCAACGTATTTGCCTTGAAATACTTGATGATATCAGGATCGGCGATGGCTTTCTCCAACGCTGCTGAGATGGCATCTGCCTCGGCATCTGGCGTGCCGGCAGGGACAAGCCACCAGTTTGGATTGGCCCATGAAACATCATAGCCAAGTTCCAGCGCGGTCGGCAGATCTGGAAGATTAGGCAACCGCTCCTTACCGAAATAGACCAGCGCTTTGAGGCCCTTGCCCTGAGCGGTGTATTCCGACGCCGCAAACAATGCGATATCGGCAGTGCCACCCAGCAGCAGGCGCAAGCGATCTGCACCGCTGTTTGCGGTCACATAGCGGGTTTCAAATCCTCCCTGTTTGGACAGCATGGCGCCGACGAAGTGGGGAATTGACCCAATGCCCACGGCCTCAACCAGCGAGCGCGGCTCTTTCTTCAGGTGGTTGACCACATCCTCAAGGGAGTTGAACGGTGAATCGGCGCGAACTGCCCAAACAGGGCTACCACCACCAGTATAGCCGAGTGAACGGAATGCAGAGAGATCGTAATTGCCCAGGCCCATGGCGATTGAAATGAGCATTTGGTGATGCCAGTGCACCGCCGTGTGGCCGTCTGTGTCGCCGCGTTTCATACGACTGACAGCATTGGCGCCACCACCGCCAGCGGCATTGACAATAACAAACGGTTGGGAAAGCCAACCTTTTTCCTGAATTTTCTTACCCAGCAATCGGGCCACCGTGTCGGTTCTGCCACCCGGCTTGAAGGGAACAACCACTTCAATCGGCTTGCTCGGAAAATCGGCTGCGTGCGCGTCGGTTTTTCCAGCAAATGTGGTCAATCCGAAACTCGATCCGAGCAGCAGCGCACATGCTCCAACTCCTGTCGCTAAAGTCCGTTTGTTCATCTTTGTCATGATTTTTCCCTCCCAGGGGCATCTGAATAATTGGCCCAACCAATTTAGATTATGCTTGTTATTTTGTCTAGACCAATATTGAATTGGAATTGAATCGCTCGCTGTTCCCTTGCGGATTCTGATGTCTGCTGTGCAGAAAAATGGGCCTAATAGCTGGATTTAGTTGAGTAATTTTGGGATAAAACAGGATGAATATAATTCAGCCAGACGATGACAAAGCACCGTGCTGCATTCCTGGGGCCTCTGGGGATAAACCGGCAGCCGGAGCTGTGAGTTCGGAAAAAACGTCCCATCCTCAAAGCCAAAGTCGTGCAGACAGGCCGTCCAGACTGATCGCCTTACCGGCCGGGCGGGGGCTGGTAGGAACGAATTCTCCACTTCTGTCGATGGACGGTGAAAGTCCGTTACGGCGGGTCTCTCTCCAGGCGTTTGAAATCGATCCGTTTGCCGTAACCAACGCTTGGTTCGAGCAGTTCGTTAGCGCCACTGGATATGAAACTGACGCTGAGCAATATGGATGGTCTGTGGTGTTTCACGATCATCTGGAGACAACGGATGCGCTTCCCCGTGTTGCCAATGCGCAGTGGTGGGTTCGTGTTGACGGTGCGTGTTGGAACCATCCCACAGGCGTTTCTTCGACCCTTGACGGGCTGGAGGACCATCCAGTCACCCATATTTCGTGGAACGATGCCCAGGCATTTGCGCAATGGGCGGGTGGGCGCCTGCCGAGAGAGGCAGAATGGGAATATGCAGCCCGCGCAGGGCAGGGGGATGTACGCTATCCCTGGGGAGATGAAGAGCCGCAAGATCAGCAAGAAACTTACAGGTGCAACATCTTTCAGGGAGATTTTCCAAACACCAATACCGCTGCAGATGGATATGCCGCCACAGCACCGGTTGATGCCTATGCGCCGAATCCGTGGGGCCTCTACAACATGGTTGGAAACGTTTGGGAATGGTGCTCCGACGCGTTCAAGGTGAATTCGCTGAAACGCAACGCCAAGCTGCGCAATAAACAGGCGGTGAAAGAGGGGGAGAAGCTGCTCAAGGGAGGTTCATTCCTGTGTCACCGGTCCTATTGTACCCGATACCGAACAGCCGCTCGCTCAGGTGTCAGGGCGGACTCATCTGCCGCACATACCGGTTTGCGCATCGTGTTCGACGTTTGATGTAATCCTCAATCTGCAGACAAATTGTGAGGTGGCGTCGCAACCGACATTTCTCCGGCTCTCCAGAATTAAATGATGTCCCCGGTTTGGCATGGCATAAGTAGCTGTGTCAGTATCTATGCTTCCCATAACCAATAGGAATGCATTATGGATCTTCGGCAACTTCAGTATTTTTTGACCACTCTGGAGAACCGAAGTTTCGGCCGGGCGGCTGAAATCTTACATGTTTCGCAACCAGCGCTTTCCAAAGCGGTAAAGCGTCTGGAGGATGATTTGGGGGTGAAACTTCTGGAGCGACTGCCGCGCGGCGTTGCGCCGACTTTGTTCGGAGACGCGTTGGCGGCGCATGCCAATCTGATAAGCGGAGAAATAAATCGTGCAAAGGATGCAATAGCGTCCCTGAAGGATGGCAATTCGGGCCGGGTGATTGTTGGAGCAGGTTCGTCGATGCGCATTGAACTGATGCCGGAAGCTGCAATGCGCCTGCTACGGCGTCATCCTGACGTGACATTGGAACTTGTTGGAGAGCTTTACGATGATCTTATACCTGATCTGCAAAACGGGTTGTTGGATCTTGCCCTGTCGATGATCCCGACAACCAATACAAATCCCGATATTGTCTGCGAAGCACTCTATGTCGACAAGACCCATCCAACGGTGCGTGTGGGGCATTCATTGTTGGAGATATCTTCGCTGACGATAGAGGACTGCCAGGCCTATGACTGGATTCTTCCCAAAAGCGAAAATCTGGGTCGGCGGCATCTGGATGCATTTTATCTAAAGCGAAATCTGTTGGCTCCGATTCCGGTCATCGAAACCAACTCCACGGTGTTTGCCATTCAGGCCCTTCGTCGAAGCGATCTGATCGGGTGGCATCCAACACGGGTCATCGGAAATTCCGATGAAACAGGTCTGGCGGCTCTTCCGATTGAGGAAATCACCCTAACCCGCACCGTCGGCATCACAACACGTCGAGATAGCGTATTGTCCCCCGCCGCCCTTTTGCTGATCGAGGAACTCAAACAGGTGAGCGCAGAAATGATTAATGCCGGCACTGTAATGCCCCTGCCGTCGAACTGATGTGGTAGTGCCATTACCGTTGGTTATCGATCCGGGCACAGGGGTGAATTGTTTGACAGGTCTCCCCGTGGAATGATGCAGATGACACCGTTTTAAAAGGATCGCACCAATTGGCCGCCACCCGCCCCAATATCCTATTCATATTATCCGACCAGCACGCCTTCAACATATTGGGCTGTTACGGCGATCAGATTGTTCGCACACCGAATATGGACCGGCTAGCCAGCCAGGGGGTCAGGTTTTCCAACGCCTATACGGCCTCGCCGATCTGTGTGCCCGCGCGGATGTCACTTTTGACCGGGCAATATCCGTACAAACAGCAATGCTGGGCGAACAGCGACAGCCTGGCCTCGGATATTCCCACCACCGCCCACGCGCTGGGTGCGGCTGGCTATCATCCGATTCTGGTTGGACGCATGCACGCTATCGGACCGGATCAGATTCACGGTTTTGCGGAGCGTGACATTGGTGATCACATCACCGATTGGTACGGTGGCACTCCCTATTCCATGGGGGTTTTGGACAAGGCGCAACGGCCATTTCGTGAAAGCCTGGTGAACTCTGGCCCCGGGCAGATGAGTTATGAACTGGTTGACCGGGAAGTCACAAGACGCACGCTTGAGCGGTTGGACGAGATTGCGGCGTCCCGACAGTCAGGCGATGAAACGCCATTTTCGCTCAATGTGGGATACATGCTGCCGCACCAGCCCTATGTGGCTGATCCGGAAATCTATGCCCGTTACGAAGGCAAAATCGCGCCCCCAAGATTGCCGCGAGCCGACGAAGGGGAGGGCACATATCTGGCCTGGTGGCGCCAACAAACCGGGCTGAACGACATCAGTGTCGAAGACGAAATCCGCGCTCGCACTGCCTATTACGCCTTGGTGGAGACGATCGATATCGAGATTGGCAAAGTATTGTCCAAACTTGAAGAACTCGGCTTGGACGAGAACACGCTTATCATCTACGCCTCCGACCATGGTGATCAACTCGGTGAGCGCGATCTTTGGTGGAAGCAAACCTTCTATGAGGAATCGGTGAAAGTGCCGCTGATCATGAAGTGGACGGGGCACATTCCCGAAGGCGAGTGTCGGTCGCAAGTGGTCAATCTGGTAGACCTTTCCGCCACAATCGTTGATGCCGGACAGGGTCCACAATTGCCAAATGCCGATGGGCAAAGCCTATTGCCGCTCGCAATCGACGAAGATGCGGATTGGCACAATGAAACCTATTCTGAATATTGCACTGATGGATTGCTGGCATGGTCCGGTGGCAGGGTTTTGCAATCGCGTATGGTGAGATGCGGCAAATGGAAGTTTAACTACTATCACAATTGCCCGCATCAGCTGTTTGACCTGGAGGCCGATCCCGACGAGATGGACAACCTGATCGATGATCCGGACTGTCAGGACGTGGTGGCTGAACTGTTGGAAAAGATTTTGACCGGTTGGAATCCCGACGAAATCGACAGCACAATCAAATCCAGAAATGGTGAAAAGGCCATTTTGAAGGCCTGGGCACAGGGCGTGAAACCTGCTGACAAATATCGTTGGGAAACAAAGGCGGAAGATAATTGGCTGGTCAAATGACACTGCCAAGCAGCTGCCCCTAGGCCAGATGGCAGGCCACGGCGTGTCCTGAACTGGATATTTTGAGTTGAGGGACTTCCTGCTTGCAACGGGGCTCAGCCAGCGGACATCTTGTGTGAAATCGGCATCCGGCAGGTGGATTGCTGGGGCTGGGAATATCGCCTTTTAATGCCCGGTCCGCGGAGGGCTTAATCTTGGGGTTGGGCGTTGGAATCGCAGCAACCAATGCTTTCGTGTAGGGATGCCGTGGATTTTTGAACAATTCATGGCGCTCAGCGACTTCCACGATGCGCCCCAGATACATCACTGCAATGCGATGGCTGATCTGCGCCACAACCGCCAGATCGTGGGCGATGAAAAGGTAGGAAAGCCCCAGATCCTTTTGCAGGTCGGAGAACAGGTTGATGACCTGCGCTTGTACAGAAACGTCGAGGGCGGAAACCGGTTCATCTGCTATGATCAGCTTGGGGCTGAGGGCCAGGGCGCGGGCGATGCCGATGCGCTGGCGCTGTCCCCCGGAAAACTCGTTGGCGTAATTGCGCGTTTGCGACGGCTGCAACCCGACCCGACGGAATATATCAACCACCATGTCCTCGGCTTCCCGGCCTGAGGCAATGCCGTGGAGGCGGATAGCTTCTGCAACAATGCGGCCCACCGGAATACGTGGATTCAAAGAGGAGTACGGATCCTGAAACACCATCTGCACCTTCCGCCGGTGGTTGAACATTTCAGATCTGCTTGATTTTGTTATGTCTACACCGTCGATCCTGACCTCGCCCGAGGTTGGCTCCACAAGGCGCATCACACTTTTGCCGAAGGTTGATTTTCCTGAGCCGCTTTCGCCCACCAGACCCAGTGTTTCCCCTTGATTTATGGTCAGCGACACGCCGTCTACGGCTTGAACATACCCTCCTATGCGCGAAAACACGCCCTTTCGAATGGGGAAGTGAGTTTTCAGCTCATTGACCTGCAATAGTGGGGCATCGGAATTGCTCGAAACTGTCATTGAAATGGTGCCTCATTCCAGCAGGCAGCCCAATGGCCCCTGCTCTTTTCCTCCAGAACAGGGGCCTCCTTGCCGCACTGCTCCGACGCAAAGGCGCATCGGTCGAAAAACGCGCATCCTGACCGCAATTCAGACAACAACGGAACTGTGCCTGGTATCTCTGTCAATCGCTCAGGGGCTCCATTGGCAGCAGCAATGCGGTCAAGTCTTGGAATGGCGGTCATCAACCTGACCGTGTAGGGATGACGGGGCCGTTCAAACAGTGTGTGGATGTCGGCTTCCTCAACCTTGCGCCCCGCATACATCACAACCACCCGGTCAGCGACTTCCGCCACGACACCCAGGTCGTGTGTGATCATGATGACTGCAGTTCCCAGTTTTTCCTGTAATTCCTTGATCAGTATGAGGATTTGGCCCTGAATCGTAACGTCGAGTGCGGTTGTCGGCTCATCAGCGATGAGAACTTTGGGGTCACAAGCGAGCGCCATGGCAATCATAACCCGTTGACGCATTCCGCCGGACATCTGATGCGGATAGCCGCTCAACCAGGATTTTGAATCTGGAATCTGCACCAGATCAAGCATCTCGCGGGCGCGGTCCAACGCGTCTTTCTTGCTCAACCCAAGATGGCGGATCAAGGGTTCGCTGATCTGATTGCCGACGGTCATCATTGGGTTCAGGGAGGTCATCGGCTCTTGAAAAATCATCGAGATTTCTTTGCCGCGTATGTTTCGGATGAGGTGGTCTGGTACCTGGGTCAGATCTTCGCCTTCGAACATCACCGACCCGCCGACAATTTTGCCGGGCGGGTTGGGAATTAGTCGCAGAACCGAAAGGGAAGTAACGCTCTTTCCGCAACCCGATTCCCCCACGACACCCAGCGTTTCTCCGTGATTGACATGATAACTCACGCCATCGACGGCCCGCACAATTCCCGAGCGGGTTTCAAACTGGGTCTGCAGGTTCTTTAATTCAAGGACAGGTTTCATGGTCAGCGATCAGGCCATGCCAACGGGGGTTTTCGGTTCGATCATGTCATCGGGTCGCGAACGGATCATATCGGTAAGTTCGTTTCGCAACGCTGTGTAACCGGAATCGTCGAACAGATTGTCCATTTCATGCGGGTCATCCTGCAGGTTATACATTTCGCCGGCGCCAGAAATTTCCTCCAGTGTCAATTTCGCGGTTTTGGTCCGAACAGTGCGCAAATTCAATTTGACGCCGTTGCGAGATGGCCGCAAATCCCATTCGCTGCGGGCGAAATCCCTTGGCTCGGATTTGCCTTCCAGCAACGGCCGCAGGCTTTTACCGTGCTGCAGCAATTCTGGAGAGATGCCGGAATAGTCGTGGAATGTGGGTGCCAGATCCACGGTGGAGATAGGCTCGTCAACGACCTGTTGCTGCTTGATTCCCGGGCCGCGCGCAATGCAGCCAACCCGCAGCAGGCCATCATAGAGCATCGGTCCTTTCAGCAACAAGCCGTGATCACCAAGCCATTCGCCATGATCGGCGGTGAAGATAACGATTGTATTGTCCGATAGCCCCAGTTCATCCAGCACGGTCAGGATACGACCCACATTGTGGTCGATCAGCGAGATCATGCCGTAATAATTGGCGATGGTGTGCCGCAACCGATGTTCGTTTGGGGGCTCAACTCGCGAATATGTGGCGCGATGTTTTCGCAACACTGCGTCCTCAATCTGCGGCGTTCCCTCAAGGCTGGCCGCATGCCACCAGGGTCGCCGGTCCAGATCGCGTTCCATGTGATGGGGTACGTCGACCTCGTCGGGATGGTGCGCATAGCACCAGGGTTCAGGGCAATCAAAGGGCGTATGGGGATCGGGGAACGACGTCCACATGACGAAGTTTTCGTCCTTGTGGTTTTCCAGATAGCGGATCGTTTGATTGCCGACCCAGGTGGAATGGTGCCAGGCGGAGGGCAGCGCGGAATTCCACGTTTGTGGCGCTCCAACATCCGGCGGCAGGTGGGTGTCCCAGAGGGCCATTTTTTCCGGTCCGCGACCATCGGCATACAGCCACTTTTCATAATGCAGCGTGTCGGGGGGAGGTGCCGGGCGGCCATGGGTATAGTGCCCCAGGATCATTGTCTCCATATGATCAAAGCCCATATAAGGCCCCATCCAGTCTTCCGGCAGGTCGGGAATGGTGGATTTATCCTCAGGCGTGCCGGTTGGTTCAAATGTGTGGTGGGTGGAGAAGTGAGTCTTGCCGACAAAGGCACTGTTGTAACCGGCCCGTTCCAGCGTTCGTGCAAACCCCAGTTCACCCAGCGGTGTCTCCAGGTCGATACCGTTGTCGCTGACACCGTGGGTGCAGGGAAAGAGCCCCGTCAGAATGGAAGCGCGGGAGGGTTGGCATACCGCGTTGGGCGTGATGCAGTTGGAAAACCGCGTGCCTTCGCGCGCCATCCGGTCAAGGTGCGGAGTTTTGACTTTGCGGCCTTCAAACCCGAAGCAATCGCCCCTGTGCTGGTCGGACGTTATCAGCAAAATGTTGGGTTTCCTGGTCATTGGTGCTCCTCTAGACAACACTGCCGCCGCGCGGATCGAGATGATCACGCAGACCATCGCCCAGTAGATTGAAGGCGATCATTGTAAGAAAAAGAAAAAGCCCCGGAAAAACCGAAATCCAGGGGGCGAAAGTTAGGTATTCGTTGCCTTTTGCGATCATTGTGCCCCAGCTAGGGGTCGGCTCTTGAATGCCCATTCCCAAGAAACTGAGGGTCGATTCCGTCAGGATCACATTGCCCAGCAGTACAGAGGCCAGAACGATAATTGGGCCAATGCAGTTGGGCAGGATATGCACGAAGATGATGCGCAAATTGCTCATCCCTATTGCATGGCAAGCAGTGACATAATCTTCCGATTTGACACTGAGAACCGACCCGCGGGCGACGCGGGCGAATTGGGTTATCCGGCGTATCGATAGTGCCAGCACGATGGAAGGCAGGCTTGGGCCAAGCACGCTGACCAGCGCCAGTGCGATAACGATCCCCGGGATCGACATGAAAATTTCCACAATGCGCATAATGATTTCGTCAACCCAGCCGCCCAGATATCCAGACACGGCACCGATAGTCACGCCGGTCAGGAGACCGAACAACACGGTAACCAGGCCAATGGACAGCGACGTGCGCGCACCATAAATGACCCGCGAAAACACATCGCGACCGGCCTGATCTGTCCCCATCGGGTGGGCCCAACTTGGCGGAGACAGGCCAAGCGCCGGGTTGACTTCGTCATACGGGTAAATCGCAATAAATGGGGCAATGACGATCAGCAACAGCAGGCAGACCGTCAAACCGAAGCTGAAGCGGTTCAGTCTGCTGGCCAGAAAGTGCTGGAAACTCTCTTTAAACAGCGTCCAACCGTTTTTGCTCGCCGAGCCTTCAATCATCGATGGAGATGGCGTTACGGTCATACGCGTATCCTCGGGTCGATGACCATATAGAGCAGGTCAACGATCAAGTTGGACAAGGCGAAAGCCACGCCGATAACCAGCACCGCCCCTTGAATAAGAAGAATGTCCTTCTCGTAAATTCCCTCGATCAGCAGACTACCCAGTCCGGGCAATGAAAAGATGAATTCAACTGCAACAGCGCCGCCCATCAGGTTGGCAAATTGAAATCCAATGACCGTGATCACCGGGTTAATAGCGTTGCGTAGTCCATGGACCATGAACACGCGCCATTTCCCTAGGCCTTTCGCGGCGGCAGTTCGGATCATGTCTTGAGAAAGAACCTCAAGCATGCTGGAGCGGGTCATGCGGGCAATCAGCGCCGCTGGGTGCAAGGCAATTGCCAAAGTGGGCAGCGCCATGGCGATCAGCCCATGCTCCGATACCGGCCCGTTCATCGGAAATATCGGAATTGCAAAGGCAAATGTCAGCATCAGTACGAGTGCAAACCAGAAGGTCGGCGTGCTGACACCGATAATGGCGATCATCCGCGCCACATAATCCATGCTGCGGCCACGAAATACCGCAGACACGATGCCCAGGGCCATGCCGGATATTATGGCGGTGGACATAGTCAGCACCAGCAAAAGCATGGTGGTCGGCAATGCTTCAAACACCATTTCAGAGACTTCGGTGCTGCTGACGTAGGACGTGCCGAAATCGCCCTGCAGCGCATTCCCGATCCATTGTAGATACTGAACGATCAACGGTTTGTTGAGACCCAGTTCTTCGCGAACCCGAGCCAATTCGTCCGGATCGATCATTGATTCGCCATCAAGGTCCAGCCCCATCGCAGCGATGGCCGGGTCGCCAGGTGACATATGCCCCAGCAGAAAGGCGAGAGTTGCCACCCCGAGGATCGTCGGGAAGGAAAACAGCAAGCGGCGAAGGATGACGGTTGTCAACATGGTTCAGACCGTATCATCAAGTGGAAAACAAGCCGCCGTCAAGCGCACCGGTGGGGCAGGTGCTCCCGCCCATTTGGGAGAAATGGGCGGAAGCGTTGGTCGTTATTTGTCGAGCCACACCCGACGCAGATCTTCACGACCTTTCAGTTTGCCGGTCTCGAAATTCATCACGTAAGACTGGCGGGCAGTTCTGTGGTTGCGGTAGTTGAGGAAAATATAGGGCACGTCTTCAAAGACGAGCGATTGCAGTTCCTTGATCTGGGCACGAACCGCATCGGGGTCTTCCGTTTTGACGATCTCATTGGCGAGTTCGTTGGCGCGCGCATTCTGGTAACCACCGTCCTTGTTATAGTAGGTGTAGTTGCCTGTGCCATCGGAGGAAAACAGGTTCCAGGCATAGTCCTTCATGTTGGGACCGCCCAGCATTTGCCACAGGATCATGTGGTAATTGCCTGAATACATATTCGACAGGGCCTGACCCATGGAGATGTTTTGCACATTCAGATCGATGCCGATTGCTTTCATCTGGGCCTGGATCAGCACACCGCGCTGAACATGCGCGCCACCTGAACCGGTTTCCATGTTCAATGTCAGCTTCTTGCCACCGGGGCCATAGCCCGCATCTGCCAGCAGTTTTTTAGCCTTTTCGACGTCCTGACGAATTCCGGACAGATCTTCTGCTTTTTCAAAACCGGGATGCCATGGCGGGAAGATCGACTCGATCTCTTCGCCCGCACCGCCATAGACATTGTCGATGAGAACGCGTCCGTTGACGGCCAGTTGGATCGCCTGGCGCACGCGTTTGTCAGCCAGGGCGGGATGTTTGGTGTTCAGTGGCAGAATGGTCAGGGTCGACGCCTTGCCTTCCTGCACAGACACATTGGTTACACCTTCAAACTGAGGGAATTGCGATTCAGGGAACGTGTTGATGACGTCCAGGTCGCCCTTCTTGACCGACAGAATGCGGACGCTGCCGGACTTGATCGTTCGTGCCTGATAGCCATCCAGGCAGGGTTCGCCGGTGCGGTAGTAGTTTGGGTTGCGCTCCAGTGTCAGCGATTTTTTGGCTTTGAACGACTTAAACATGAACGGTCCGGTGCCTGCAGCCCCCTTAATGCCGTAACTCTTACCCAGTTCCTCGATCTTTGCCGGTGAGCCAAACCGAAGAGATGTCGCGGCTTCCCACAGGAAGGAAGGCCATTTTTCCTTGAATTCGAATTTGACGGTATGGTCGTCGACCACGGTTATGGCACTGAGGAACCGTTTCCAGGTGCCGGTATAGGGTGACTTGACTTCGCCCTTGATCAACCGGTCGGTATTGTATTTCACTGCTTGCGCATTGAAATCGGTGCCATCGTGGAACTTCACACCCTTGCGCAGTTTGAAGACGAAGGTGGTGTCGTTCACTTGTGTCGGCATGGCTTCAGCAAGACCTGGTGCGATGCTGAGGTCGTAATTGACGTCCAGCAAGGCGTCATAGACCAGTCGCATTTGGTAGACCGGGTTGGCGCGTTGGGTCGGGTCGACTGATTTATAATGCATGTCTACGGTTTTAAGAATTCCGCCACGTTTGGGGCAGACATCATCTGCCAGTGCTGCTCCGGAGCTATTGAGGAACGCCGCAAATGCGGCGACCATCGTGATTTTTGCCGTTAGTTTCATTTCTCTCTCTCCCTGTTTAATCGTATTTCGGTTTTTTGCTTTATTGCCCTTAAAATCTGCCCACGCGTTCTATGCCGGGCGAACTCGTTGCCATTACCGCATCGAGATGTTTGTGAAGCAGTTCCAGTTTCAAGTCCTGATTGCCCGGTTCGTGCCACAGGTTGTGAAATTCGCCGGGGTCTTCCTGAAGATCGAAAATTTCGCCCAGATCATGGCCGTGATAGACGATCGACTTATAGCGGCCATCGAAATTCATGGTCGCATGGGTCGGAACGGATTCTTCCGCCGATCCCAATGCGTCGTTGAATTCACATACGACGCTGTCCTTGTGATGGCCGGGATCGGCTTTGCCCAACAGCATCTTGTGCAGGGATTTTCCCTGCATGTAATAAGGTATTTCCACGCCTGCCGCTTCCAGCAGTGTGGGCGCGATGTCGACCAGTTCAACCAGGGCGTCGCTTCTCAGGCCGGCCTGATACTGGCCCTTCCAACTAAACATCAGCGGTACATGGACCAAACCTTCAAAGAATCTGCAGCCTTTGTAAAGCAGCCCATGGTCGCCGAGCAGTTCGCCGTGGTCGGAGTGAAAGACGATGATAGTGTTTTCCAATTCACCCAAATTTGAGAGGTGATCAACCAAACGACCAAATTGCTCGTCGACCAGTTCAATCATGGCGTAATAGGCGGCGATGACCTCACGGCCATTGAAATTATCGGGGGGGCGGGTTGCCGTATTTTCCTGCCGTTCTCCTTCAGCCGGATCCGCGTTAACTCCATTGGGGTCAACGGCGTGAACCGATTGCTGACAAATGTTGCGAAACATTTTTTGCCGTTCCAGATCGGATTTCTGAAATAGCGGCCCCGGCAATTTGTCGGGATCGTAGCGGTCACGAAATTCCTTCGGCGGATCGAAGGGCGGATGCGGATCGAAGGGATTCATCGACAGCATCCAGGGTTGGTCGCCTTGCTCGTCAATGAACCGAATGGCCATTTCGGTGCACCAGGTCGATTGGTGCAGTTCGGCAGGCACTCCGTCGCAGCAAAAACTGTTGACCGATGAATAGAGTTCCACCGGATCGACGCCTTTTTCATCTCTAAGCCAGCGGTGATAAGCGTGAAACTCCGGATCCAGCGTCGGCATGGGATGATGGCTCCACTCAAACAGACCGTAGCCATCATCGGTGCGTTTTTCAGAGCCGGAGGCGGCGCTTGCCAAATGCAGTTTACCAATCAGCCCGCAATTATAGCCTGCATCGGTAAGCAATTTGGTGACAAGCACCTCATGGTCAGGAAAGTGAGAATTGCCGTTGCGGTGAACGTGATTGCTGGCAGGATACCGTCCGGTCATGAAAGACGCACGGCTCGGGGTGCAGATCGGGCTCTGGATATAGGCATTGGTAAACGCCGTGCCGCCTTCAACAAACTGGTCAATATTCGGCGTGTTGATGTGTTGATTACCAAGCGCACGAATGGTGTCGTAGCGCTGTTGATCAGTGCAGTACCAAACAATGTTTGGCCGTTTGCGGGGCATAGGATCCATCCGGCATCAATTCCAACTGCATTTTGGATAATGCAGTAAAGGCATAAGAACCAGTCACGAATGATGCCTCTCCCATAACCAAAATTCATGAGTAGAGATATTCTTTGCGTTGCGACAGTTGAGGTGCTGAGAGTCAATCTCGTTTTCGGGCGACCAGATACGACCCCACAACAACGACAATGGCACCGACCATGCTGAGACTTGAGATTGGGTCAATTTCAAATATTCCAGGAAAAAGCCAAACCGTGAACTCGGCAATAGCCAGCGCAATCAATGGCCCCGTCGACAAGACAGCGGTGATTTTGGTGGCTTCCCAATGCTGCAGTGCCTCAGCAAAACTTCCAAAGGCGCCCAATGTTGTCCCGACACACAGCAGCAGCAATGCAATATTCGTCCAATCCAGATGGGCGATTTGAACAACGGCCCCGATGGCGACCGGAAACAATATTGCCGCTCCGGTGCCGAATACAACCATCGAAATTTGAAGAGAATTGAATTTTACCAGCAATTGTTTCTGGGCAAGTACGTAAACTGCCAATGCAGTTGCGGACAGGAGCAACCACCCAACACCAAGGGAATATTCGGAAATCGACGAGAAAATCTCAATCAGTCGGCTATGAAAAAACATCACCAGTCCGGTGATGATTCCCATCAATCCCAGAGTCTGGATTTTGGTGAAACCTTCACCGTAGATAAAGACACCGCCAAGAATGACCAGGACCACATTGGTTTGGATGATGACTTGGGCCGGTCCCGGACCAACGATTTGAATACCCCAGATATAGGTGATGTAGTTTACGCACAGGCCAACACAGACGACCATCAAAAGCGTGAGGTATCGTACGTTTAGCTGCCGAAAGTTTGGTAATTGACGTTTTATTGCCAAAAAAACAAACAGAATGGCGAAGGCCAAAACAAGCCGATACCAGGTAATGGCAACGGCATCGATATTGGCCACGAGGATTTTCAACAGCGTCGGCAACAATCCCCACATAAGAGCTGCGGTAATCGACAGGAACAGGCCAAGCTTCCACCTGCCGGTAGTCACGTGTGTATCGTTCATAAATTTCTCAAAGGGCTTGGTCTGGGAACAAGGCGCTAAATTTGTGCAGCGAAGGCCAATGCAAGAATTTTGCCAGGGCAAAGGGGCCTGTCGACTTGTACCCGGAGCCGTCGAGTCCGAATACAGGAAACCTTAGTTGCAAACCGTTTCATCAGAAAGGCCGCACAGTGATGCAGTTTATGCATCGCGATGGTGCACGGGCATTCAAGCGGGTTTGGTATGTTGGCTGAGTGGCGGACCGTCGCCGTCTCCCGCAGGCATTTATGAGTCGTCGGGATTGTGCAGAGGCAAAATCTGCAACATGGGTGTCAGCTCGCGAAGACAGCCCCGGTCAACAGACCGCCATAAGATTGCAGCATCGGCCAATATCGATGGCTACGGGAATAATAACGATGCCCTGAACTTCAAAAGAGGCTCGGGCTCTGCAAAATTGGCTTTCAGGAAGCAATCGAAAATCGTCTCAGCGGGCTTCGGCCAGCCAATCAGTCAGAGCAAATTTTAACCTATAGTAGGCGCGTCCGAGTAATTCCCTCAAGACAAGTGAGGTAAACGAAATGGCCTCCCCACTTGGCATCAGATCAAGCACGCTCCTATTATTCGCAGAAGCCTGGAAATCCACTGGATATGCATCCACCTCGATTCCGTGTCGGGAGAAAATCGACCGTGCCCTACTCATATGAATAGCTGACGTGATCAAAATTGGTCTTTCTCCTGCAGACAACAGTTTCTTAACGGCAACTGCCTCGCCAGAGGTATTTTGCGCTTTCCCGGTCAACAGAATATTTTCGGATTTAATTCCTCTTTCGCTGGCCAGTTGAGCCAATACCTCTCCCTCCGGCTTGCCGTTTGTCCAGGGAAGCAACCCACGCGTGAATATGACCTTTTGAGCTTTGTTTTGATTTAGTAATTCGATAGCAGCCTCATATCGATCCATAGCGCCGTTGAACTCGTAGAGAATTTCATCGCCACCGCCATCGACTGTTTCAATCATACCACTCAGCACGATCACTTTATTTGCTGGTTCCAACTGCGCGATTGGGCGGAACACACTGTCTTTCTCAAGATACTCGAGGCTTGATCTCGCAACCAATGGATTGGAGGCCACAAGCAAAATCACAACTGCTAGAACCCGTGGCCAAATCCTATTTGTCAACAAGGATACGATTATCAATATCAAGACAATCGAGGGTGGGCTCAAGATTGCTGGAATTAACTTATGGAGAAAAATCGTAACTACTCAGCTACCCTATTTCTGCTGCCATTAGGTGCGACAATTTG
>JAALLE010000109.1 GCA_011087605.1 Hyphomicrobiales bacterium | reverse complement strand
GAATCAAATTGTCGCACCTAATGGCAGCAGAAATAGGGTAGCTGAGTAGTTACTCAAAAATATCTAATCCCATACTATCGGCAACAATCTTCATCTCATTCACCAGGCCGATATTGATCGACCGATGAATGTTCTCCAGTAGTTTTACCATCTCAGAGGCTTCAGTCGAGCTGACTGGCACAATGGTGTCTATGAAAGAGCCGTACAGCGCAACTGCTGCTTCAAGACACGCGTCGGTTTGTCCGCCGGCTACTTTTGGAATCGTCTGGGTACTGTATTCCAAATTGCCTGGATCTTCTCGTTCTGGTGAATATGCCAAATAGAAATTCTCGCCAACCTTAAGGCCCGCTTGTTCAATATAGGGAAGTAGTATTTCGGTTGTTGTTCCTGGCCAGGTCGTGCTTTCAAGACTTAGCAGCTGTCCCGCACGAAGGTGAGGAGCGATGCTGTTCATCGTCGCAATGACAAAACTCAGATCTGGCTCACGGAATTCATTCAGAGGTGTTGGGACGCAGATAATCAGGGCATCGCACGCAGCGGTTCGTGAAAAATCTGTAGTCGCCTCGAACCCGGCGGCGCGCAAGTGCGTGATGTCGTCTTGGGTAATATGCTTGATCGGACTATCATTACGATTCAGTTGATCGACGCGATCCTGCAATACATCGAAACCAATAACCCTAAGGCCAGCACGAGCCACCGATAGCGCAAGCGGGGTTCCTACATAGCCAAGTCCAAGAATACCGACAATGGCTTCTTTTGAAACTATCCGCGACGCAAAGTTGCTTGGAACTGAAGGACTATTCACTTCTTGAAAATTTCCTGTTTCGTAACTTATCGACTGCCAGCACTAGAGTTTTCATTTCTAACGGCCTGATGGATCCAACGCCGATAACACCTGGACTATCTGAAACCACACAGTACAGTTTCCGGGTAAACAAATTGTCGCCAAATCAAAGCAGCACATTTGCCTTACTGCTGCATAAAATCCCATCTGAGAATTGCTAACGGACGATCAGCTGCTGCATGTCTACAAGTTGTCAATTGGCTTTTTAAGGCTAACTGCGTATTTAACGCCATCTTTGGACCCACCAAGCTGCTTCATGTGATTACTAGTCCGCGCCCGGTGCTGTCACTGAGGTGTCCCAAAAAGCGCGCTTTTATTGGTTTCGTTTAGCAGATATAATATATGGCGACTTGGTCACCTTCGCCTTCATTCCAAATGCTCCCGTCCCTTGCGCAGCAACTCCTGAACATGTTTGTTGAACGCACGCGCTTCTGCGGTATACAGGCCATGCTTCAGAGCGTTTTGGTTGCCCTTGGGTGCACCTGAACCCTTAGCTCCACCATGCATACGGCACCGCTTCTTACCCGACACAGCAGGCGACTGGCACAATGTGCCCGCCCGCGTTTTGGCGCCGCACCGCGGACTGGAGCGCATTGAGGCTGTATTGCGCTGGTGGGTTCCACTCATTTACCGGATTTCGGCGCCTTGGCCTTTTCAGGCGATTTGACCGTCTCCATCGGCACCTGTGGCGTGTGAGCAATGGCGGGCGATGTTTGCTCGCCCTTACTTTTGGTGTCTGCCTCTACATTTCCGACAATTGCCTGACCACCAGGAGCCACATTCACATGCTCGACAGTGACTTTCTGTTGCCCCTTGCCACGATGCTTATTCAGCGTCTCCAATTGCTTTGCGTACAGCGCCATCAGCTTCTGAGCATGCTTAAGCGACAAGTCACGTCCCGCAAATGTCTGTTCAGGAAGTGCAGCGCGACGTAAACATTCCATTGCAGCACTATGGGTCCCTACCATTTGCGCGGCGAGCATGCCCTCTGCACCATCCTCTGGCTTCAGGCTCCGGTAAAGTTCCATCGCCCTTACAATGAGGGCATTCTTTGATTCATCGGACAGCGACGGTGATATCCAAAGCATCTGAGCGATTTCGTTGATCTTGGCGAGTTCTACAGCCTCATTGGTGGTCGTCGTTGACAAACGGTCTACGGGATAGATCTCATGAGTGGGCAATCGCTTTAAAGATGGCGCTTCGGGTGGCTTTGGGTCTTTGCCACCTGTCTTTTTGTTTGATTTGCGCGTCGATTCGACCATGTACCAGATATGCGCCTTAAATTTTCGTTTTCAAGCGTCAATTTCTACTGTGCTTGGGGTTAAATTCAATCTTTTGGTTTTTGACCCTCCCCCCACTCACTCAACCTTCCCAAATGCCCGATAACGCAAAATGAGACAGATATTCAATTATCTAAGCCGCCTCTGGAACCAAATCATCCGATCACAACAAGCAATTTTTTTGGAGCCCTTCCGGATCGTCGAGCGAAGACGTGAGACTTCGAAAATTCATCAATCAGTTTTATCATCCTGGGCCGCTCAATTTAAACTGCCGAGCAGCACCCAACCCTCATATAACAGGCGAATTGACAGCAGGGTGAGCACAAACGACAGCACCCGGTGGAACCTGTTGTCGCTGGTTTTTAGGAGAAAAGATTTGCCAATGACTGTCCCAATAAATCCGCTTGTTACCATGGCGACAATCAGCCCCAAATAGGGCGCAAATGAAAATCCAAGCAGACCGAATACCATCACCTTGATCGCATGTTGAGCAACCATGCAGGCAGAATGGGTGGCCACGTGTTCCATGCGCCCAAGCTTCCGTGTTTTTATCATTGCCGAGACAAATGTTCCCGTTGCCCCAAAAAACATGGTTAGAAAGCTGGAAACCACTCCTGTGCCGATTGTTGCAAGTCGGCCGGGTGCACCCATAGCGCGGCCCCAAACCGACCAAAGAATAAAACAAGCCAGACCGATCTTCAAAACACCCGGAGGCAGTTGAACGGCCGTCACACCTCCCAGCGCAGCCCCCAAAATTGTTCCGAAAATGAACGGCGCCATGATGGATCGATCGACGTGCGGTAACATGAGTGCAGTACGTCCGAAATTTGAACCGATCTGAACCGCACCATGCAATGGGATGATGACAGCTGCCGGTACAAAAATGGCCATGATTGACAAGAGGGCTATGCCGCCACCGATGCCCGCTGCGGCAGTGAGAAACGAAGTTATTGCACTAACAAAAATGAGCAAGAGCGATGCGTTCAAGACGATATCCGGAGGTGTCAAAAACTCTAACATGGTTGCTGAATGCTCGGTGACTTACACGTCGCAGCAAATACCGGATCGCGCTCGAACGTGCAAACCGATATCCAGGTTCAGTCCGGATTCCATGTAGTCCCTCGCTGGCAGCAGGTACTGCGCAGTATTGAGGTGAGATTTTTTTGAAAGTAGCTGGGCAGTTAGGAACTGGCTACGTCCGGTGTCAATTCAACGCAAGCCTTCATTGATGCTGTTAAGGACGCGACTGCCAGGGCACAATTCGTCTTTGCCCATCTCGTTTAATGGCTTGGTTGCCAGTTTGAGGTTCTGGTCCAAATTCTGTGAATTGGGATCCAAGTACAACAGGCCTGTCAGTATTCTGCCTTCGTCCTTCGCATTTTGAACCGAAATCATCGCCGCGTTGCGATCGTCGGTTTGATAGTCACTGCTGGCCTTGTGCAGGTGGATGACCGAACCATCATGCAGCGTCACACCTTGAGTAGTGCCAGCGTCGTAGTGTGTGGAGATTTCCTCGCGCATGGGAACGAAATCCAGTGGCATTGAATCTAGATGTTCCCGCGTTTCGGTGTAACTTTTGGTCGACCCTAAATGATTGTTGAAGGTTACGCAGGGCGATACAACGTCGATGAAGGCAAATCCCTTGTGCGCCATGGCGGCTCGGATCAGAGGTTCCAACTGCTCCTTGTCGCCGGAGAAACTCCGCCCAACGAATCCGGCACCCTGCAGCAATGCAAGACTGGCTAGATCAATGCCATCGAATGGATTAGTGCTGCCGTATTTGCTGACAGAGCCAAGATCAGCGGTTGCGCTGTCCTGGCCTTTGGTCAGCCCGTAACACCCGTTATTGGCCACAATATAGGCCATGTTAACGTTTCTCCGGATCAGGTGAACGAACTGGCCCATTCCGATTGAAGCGGTATCTCCATCGCCCGATACGCCAATATAGGTAAGCTCTCGGTTGGCTAGGCTTGCACCGGTGGCGACAGAAGGCATTCGACCATGCACAGAATTAAAGCCGTGGCTTTTGCCCAGGAAATAGGTCGGCATTTTCGACGAGCATCCGATCCCGGATAGTTTGGCAATTCGGTGTGGCGGAATTGCCGAAAGAAAACAGGCATTTTGGATGGCTGCGGAGATACTGTCATGGCCACAACCGGCGCAGAGTGTTGAAATCGCTCCGTCGTAGTCAGCGACAGTAAAACCCAATGCGTTGGTCGGCAGGTTTGGATGGCGAAATTTTGGTTTGATGTAAGACATCAGGCAGTCTCCGGGTGCAGCGATACTATGTCAGCGCTTTTGGTGTCCAATGACTCAAGGATTTGACGGACAATGGCTCGAGCCGTAATCGGGGTGCCAGAATAATTTAGCACCGAAGTTAGTTTAACCGGAGCAATCTGACATTCGTTCATGATCAATTGTCGCATCTGGCCGTCACGATTTTGTTCGATGACAAAGACAAGGTCATGGTCATCAATGAACCGGTCCAGGTTTTCATGAAACGGAAATGCACGAATCCGCATGGTATTGATGGGATAACCTCTGTCCGCCAAAATTTCGACCGCCTCGTAGGCCGGTGAAGCAGAAGTGCCGAAAAAAAGCGCCGCCAGTTTGAGTTTGGTTTTGGTTTTTTTCACTTCAATCGGAGGATGCGTCTTGGGTGCGGGCACATAGTCCTTGGCAGTTTCGAACTTGCGCAATAATCGGTCGACATTTTGCACATAATCATCGCCGCTTTCGGAATAGACCGCCATCTCATTTTTTGATGAGCCTCGGGTGAAGTAAGCACCTTTTTCGGGATGAGCGCCCGGCAATGTGCGATAACAAATGCCGTCTCCGTCGACGTCCAGATAGCGTCCCCATTTTTCCGCACTGTCCAATCCGTCAGCATCCAGCACTTTGCCCCGGTCCATCTGATAATTGTCATCCCATTCCAGTGGTGGTGACATCCAGTCATTCATACCCAGATCCAGATCCGACATCATGATAACCGGTGTCTGTAATTGCTCAGCCAGATCAAAGGCCTGCACCGTCATGTCAAAACACTCACGCGGAGTTGCAGGAAACAGAAGTACCTGCTTGGTGTCGCCATGGCTGGCATAGGCGGCGGCGAGAATGTCGGATTGCTGTGATCTAGTTGGCATGCCGGTCGAGGGCCCTGAGCGTTGCACATCAATCAGGACCACTGGTACTTCGGCGAAATAGGCAAGGCCAAGAAATTCGCTCATCAGCGACAGGCCGGGTCCCGAAGTTGCCGTGAAAGCGCGGGCACCGTTCCAGCCGGCACCAACCACCATTCCCATTGCAGCAAGTTCATCTTCTGCCTGAACAATGGCGAAATTCTTTTTGCCGCTGCCCGGGTCTATCCGCATTCTCTCGGCATATTTTGCAAAAGCGTCAACCACAGAAGTTGACGGTGTGATTGGATACCATGCGGCAACTGTCGCGCCGCCATAGATCGCACCCAGTGCTGCGGCTGTATTGCCGTTCATCAAAATGTGTTCGCTCTCCAAAATATGCGGCGCAACATTTCCACCGATTTGAAGTTTGATCGGCAAAGGACAATTGAAAGTCTCGGTCGCGTATTGATACCCCATTTCCAGCGCGTGCACGTTGGAGGAAATCAGTTTTTCCTTGCCTTTAAACTGGTCGCTGAGCAGATCCTTTAGGATTGAGAATTTAATGTCCAGCAGGGCCGCCATCGCGCCAACATAGACAACGTTTTTCAGCAGTTGCTGTAATCGCGGATTGTCATATTCCCGCATGCACATTTCGGTCAGCGGCACACCGAAATAGGTGATGTCATCTCGTTTCAGATTTTGTGCCAATGGCTTGGTGTTGTCGAACAGAAAATACCCGCCCGGCGCGACGCTGGCGACATCCTTTTCCATGCTTTGTGGATTGACACAAACCATCATATCAACCCCACCGCGGCGTCCCAAATAACCCTTGGAACTGACCCGAACTTCATACCAGGTCGGCAGGCCCTGAATGTTGGACGGGAAAATATTTCGCGGGCTCACGGGGATGCCCATGCGAAAAATGGCCTTTGCGAACAAGTGGTTGGCGCTGGCTGACCCGGTGCCGTTCACATTTGCGAATTTCACCATAAAATCGTTGATGCCTTTGATCTGCTTCATTTGATATCCACCAGATCCGGTGTTGCCTTCGTCACATTGTAAAGAAACATCTGCATGTCCCAGGCGGCTGTCGGGCAGCGTTCGGCGCACAAACCACAGTGCAGGCAAACATCTTCGTCCTTGACCAGAACTCTGCCGGTTTCCAGCTTATCTGAAACATAGATATCTTGCTCGTCGTTGTTCGCTGGAACCATCAACCTGCTGCGCAGGTCCGCTTCTGTTCCATTTTCAATGAAGTTGATGCAACTGGTTGGACAGATATCGGCACAGGCATCGCATTCGATACAATTACCCGGTGTGAACACAGTTTGCGCATCACAATTGAGGCAGCGTTCGGCCTGAATGAACGCGGTTTCGGCGTCAAACCCCAGTTCTACTTCAAGCGCCCGATCCTTCAGCGCTGCCTTCAATTCGACGAGCGGCACGGCCTCACGTTTGTCGTCAACTGGCGCGCTGTCGTAGCTCCATTCATGGATGCCCATTTTCTGACTGACCAGATTGACATAAGGCGCCGGACGCTGGCTCAGATTTTTGTCCTGGCAGAACAGATCGATGGACACTGCTGCTTTGTGGCCGTGGGCCACGGCGGTAATGATGTTTTCCGGGCCAAAGGCCGCGTCACCCCCAAAGAACACTTCTGGCAACGTTGATTGCAGCGTTTCCGGGTCCAAAACAGGCAGACCCCAACTAGAGAAGTTGATGCCGGTGTCGGATTCTATCCACGGAAATGCGTTTTCTTGACCAATTGCAATGAGAACATCGTCGCAGGGGAAAAACGCCGGCTCGTCTCCAGTTGGAACCAGTTCCCGGCGACCATCGTCGTGGTAGATGGCCTCAACAATATCGAACTTCATGCCGACGAGCTTACCCTCTTTCAAGACGAATTCTCTGGGAACATGATTGTCGACGATTGGAATGCCCTCGTGAATGGCATCTTCTTTTTCCCACGGTGAGGCTTTCATATCTGCATAGGGGCTGCGCACGATCACATTTACTTCTTTGCCCCCAAGCCGACGTGACGTCCGGCAACAATCCATTGCCGTATTGCCACCGCCCAGCACGATTACCTTCTTGCCGATCTTGTCAGTGTGGTTGAACGCAACGTTGGCGAGCCAGTCTATCCCGATATGGATATTGGCATCTGCCTCCTCGCGCCCCGGTAGATTTGGTAAATCCCGTCCGCGTGGGGCTCCGCTGCCGACAAATATTGCGTCATAACCCTTGGTCAAAAAGTCAGCCATGCTATCGATGTAGGAATTGAAATGAGCCTTGATGCCCATGTCCAGCACGTAACCCACTTCTTCGTCCAATACGCTTTCCGGCAACCGGAAAGATGGAATCTGAGACCGCATGAAGCCGCCGCCCTTGGATTCAGCGTCATAAACGTGAAGCTCATAACCCAGTGGAGCAAGGTCACGCGCAACTGTGAGTGAAGATGGGCCAGCCCCAATCAGAGCAACCTTCTTGCCGTTTGGCGGTCCGGCTTTGGGCAGGCTGTCGGCGACGTCTTCCTTGAAATCGGCGGCCACACGTTTCAAACGACAAATGGCGACCGGTTCTTCCTCGACCCGCCCCCTGCGACAGGCTGGTTCACAAGGCCGGTCACAGGTGCGCCCCAATACGCCTGGAAACACATTGCTTTCCCAGTTGACCAAATAGGCGTCGGTGTATTTTTGCTGCGCAATCATACGGATATAAAGCGGAACAGGCGTATGAGCCGGGCAGGCAAATTGGCAATCGACAACTTTGTGAAAGTACTCTGGATCGGCTGTATCGGTCGGTTCCAAGTCGGCATCCTTTCGTTCGTACAGCTAAGTGTACGGCGGCAAAGTAAAGAAAACACCGACACACTTCTTATGTAAAGACCCCGCTTTCAGGTTGAATTTATTTGGCAGATTTCTCTCCGCCTCAATGTTGCGTCCAAGTGAAGGGTGAGGGAGATGCCGATGTTGGAAAACCAGCCCAAAACCAAATGACGATGACCAACGTCGCTACCCGATGATCAGTCTCATCCGAGGGATGAAGCGTCCTGGAATCGAGCCTGATGGCGAATTGGATATCGTCTCAAATCCTAGCTTTTTATAAAACGGAACTGCGATTGGGTCAGCGTCCAGGTGCAGTTGAGTAAGGCCCAATTCTTCTGCACGGGCCAGCAATTTGTTCCACAGCATTTTTCCGATTCCTTGTCGGCGCTTTTCTGGTTCGATAAAAAACGCATGCACCTCACCGGAACCAGGTTCGTTGTTTGTGCCAAGACAAACGCAGCCGCAGATGCCGTCGCGTTCAGCAACCCAGTACTCACCTTGTGCCATTCGTTCGGGTGTAACCGTGAGTTCCTCAAGGCAGGTATTCATGAATTGGTCGTCATAGCCATTTGACTGTTTTGAACGCATTGAAAGCCCGGTAAGTAAATCTGCTTCATCAAGACGAGCGCGGCGTATGGTCATGTCCATGGCTTGTCCTCCCTGTTTTACGTACCGAAAAAATGTCGTTTGCGGCCGTCGATCTGTAGCCTAGTGAGAAAAAGATTCATTTGAGTTCAATTGGATGCGCGGATGACGTGAATTTATGGGTATTTCGATTACCGCTATACAACACCGATTTAGTGAGTCATAGTTCCGCTTCGCCTGAAGGAGATTCAGGCTCAACCTACCGTGAAACGTCGCGCCCATGAATGATAAATTGCCGTTGATATTTGACGGCCACAATGATGTTCTTTTGAGAATGAGTCGCTCTGGCGAAACAGGATCGGTGGAAGCATTTACCAAAGGTCGCGATGGTGCAATTGATTTGCACAAATCGAGGTCAGGCGGGTTTGGTGGGGGCTTTTTTGCAATTTATATACCTTCCTCAGCGGGTGACATTGACCGTTTCGACGCAATGAATGAAGCCACTTATGACCTGCCATTGCCCGATCCAATTGAATTTCCCGAAGCTACCCAGGTTGCCCAAAATCAAGCGTCGATCCTAATTCGGCTTCAGGAAATCGGTGCATTGGAAATTTGCACAACATCAAAACAAATCGCCGACTGTTTTGAGCGAGGTGTGCTTGCCGCCATAATGCATATGGAAGGTGCTGAGGCGATTGACGAGGATTTTAGCGCGCTGGACCTGTTTCACCGCGCCGGTCTGCGTTCCATTGGCCCGGTCTGGAGCCGACCAAACAGCTTTGGCCACGGTGTTCCGTTTCGGTTTCCCAGCAATGGGAATATTGGGCCCGGACTGACCGCAAAAGGAATTGAACTGGTCAAACGCTGCAATGAACTGAACATCATGCTCGATTTGTCGCATTTAAATGAGGCAGGTTTCTGGGACGTTGCCAAACACAGCGACGCACCTTTGGTTGCGACCCATTCCAATGTTCATCAACTTTGTAACGGTTCACGCAACCTGACGGACAGGCAGTTGGCTGCCATTGCCGAGAGTGACGGCATGGTCGGAGTTAATTTTGCCGTCGCTTTCCTGCGTTCTGATGGCCAAAAAAATGTCGATACTTCTCTTGACCTGATTCTAAAACACCTTGATTATTTGATCGATCTCGTAGGTGAAAACCGAGTCGGTTTTGGATCGGACTACGACGGCGCTGACGTGCCGGTTGATATACACACCGCCGCTAAATTGCCAAATCTCCGCTTAGCAATGCGTTCGCATGGCTATGATGAGACCTTGATGGACAAATTGTGCCACAAGAATTGGCTTCGAGTGCTGGCAAAGACGTGGGGTGTATGACGACACATCTTACGTAGCAACAGCAGCGGAAGGCGTGTCTTTATGAAGCAAGTTACCCAATTTATTGCGGCAATGGCGGTCGGAGTGACCGCAACTCTGGGCGTACCACCGTCTTACGCCGAAACCCCGGCCAATGTGCTGGTGATTGCCCATCGCATCGATGATATCACAACGCTCGATCCGGCAGAGTCGTTCGAATTCGCTGGCAGTGATGTCAGCCGCAACGTTTACGGAAAACTGGTAAACTTTAATCCACTTGACCTGAGTGCGGGCTATGAGCCGGACCTCGCGGCAAGCTGGGACGTTTCTGAGGATGGTAAGACCATCACGTTCACCATGCGTGAAGGTGTAAAATTTCACTCTGGCAATCCAGTGACAGCAGCCGATGCGGAATTCTCCTTGCGTCGGGCGGTTATCCTGAACAAGACGCCAGCATTCATCCTCTCTCAGTTCGGCTTTACCGCTGACAATGTGGCGCAGACGATCGTTGCCGATGGCAACAAACTCAGCATAACAACGGACAAGAAATATGCGACTTCATTTGTTCTCAACTGCCTGACATCAACAATCGGTGGTATTGTCGACATGAAAACCGTCATGGCCAACGAGGCCGATGGCGACATGGGCAATTCCTGGTTGAAAACCAATTCAGCCGGTTCCGGTGCCTATAAGGTTGTCAGCTGGAAACCAAATGACTCTGTCACGCTGCAGTCAAACCCCGACTTCTATAAGGGTGCCCCAGCCATGAAGCGGGTTATTGTTCGTCACGTGCAGGAAAGCGCCACGCAGCGTTTGTTGCTCGAAAAGGGCGACATCGATATCGCAAGGAACCTGAATCCAGAAGATATCGCAGGTGCGAGCAAAAGCCCCGATGTGGCTATTGATGATGAGCTTCGCGGTCGTTTGATGTATTTCTCGGTCAACCAAAAACATCCCGAACTGGCAAAACCCAATGTCCGTCTGGCGATGAAGTACCTGGTGGATTATGAAGGCATGCAGAATTCGTTCCTCAAGGGACAATATACTGTGCATCAGGCTTTCCTGCCGCGCACATATCTGGGTGCCATCGACGACAAGCCTTTTAATCTTGATATCGAAAAAGCCAAAGGCCTGCTGGCGGAAGCCGGGGTTGATGGATTTGAAATCGAAGTTGGGGTTCGTGAGGCACAAGAACGCATCGAGATTGCGCAGTCACTGCAAAACACCATGGCACAAGCCGGAATCAAACTGAATATTACAGTTGGAACCGCAAAGCAGATTCTGACCCGCTATCGGGCCCGTGAACTGGACATGTATATGGGTGCCTGGGGACCAGACTATCCCGATCCGCAAACCAATGCGGGCACATTTGCCTACAATCCAGACAATTCAGATGAGAAAAAGGCGACCGGTCTGCTCGCTTACCGCAATGCCTGGGATCCGGGCGCCATGAATCAGGCGGTTGAAGATGCTGTTATTGAAGGTGACCGGGACAAACGCAAAGCGATGTATGAGGCAATGCAGCGTAAACACCAGATGGAATCTCCGTTTGGTGTGCTCTATCAAAAAATCGAGCAGACGGCGCGTCGCAGCAATGTCCAAAACCTGAAAGTTGGTGGCGCTATTACAGCGGTGTCCTACTGGCCGGTTACCAAATAAATCTGATCTAAATGTCAGATACACATCTATCAGAAGAGGGGCGACGTCGCTCGGCCCTCTTCAATCGCAGCAGCGGGTTGCTGAAAATTATTTTGCGCACCCTCGGCTCGATCATCGTCACGATGGTCGGATTGCTGGCGATTACATTCTTGATCGGTCGGGTAATGCCGATCGATCCTGTCATATCTGTCCTTGGCGAACGCGCTACCAAGGAAGCCTACGATGCCATGTTCATTGAAATGGGCTTGGATAAGCCCATTGTCGTTCAGTTTCTGTACTATTTATGGGACGTTTTGCACGGCAATTTCGGTGAATCTCGGTTAACCGCGCGCCCGGTAATTGAAGATCTTATTCGGGTGTTTCCAGCAACAATGGAACTTGCAACCATCGGCACAATAATTGGTGTGTTCATCGGAGTGCCGTTGGGTGTTCTGGCCGCTGTAAAGCGTGGGACCATCATCTATCAGATTATCCGCGTTGTCGCTCTGGTGGGCTATTCAATGCCGATATTCTGGTTGGGACTGGTTGGACTGTTGGTATTCTATGGAGTGCTGGGTTGGGTCGGCGGGCCGGGTCGGCTGGGCATATTTTATGTTGATCTGGTGCCTACCGTTACCGGCTTGATCCTCATCGACAGTATTCTTGACGGCCAGTGGGACGTATTTTGGGACGCGGTCAGTCACGTGATTTTACCGGCATCACTGCTTGGCTATTACAGCCTGGCCTATATCAGCCGCATGACTCGTTCATTCATGCTTGAGCAATTGAGTGCCGAATATATCACCACAGCGCGGGTGAAAGGTATGTCTGAATGGAAGGTCGTGTGGCGGCATGCGTTTGGCAACATTAAGGTACCACTGATCACCGTCATCGCATTGAGCTATGCTGGCCTGCTGGAGGGCTCGGTGTTGACTGAGATTATCTTCTCCTGGCCCGGCATTGGCTCCTACATTACGACCGCGCTTTTGTCGGCTGATATGGCGGCGGTATTGGGTGGCACAGTTGTTGTTGGCCTGGTCTTCGTCTGCCTCAATCTGTTTTCAGACCTGTTGTACAAAGTCTTTGATCCGAGGGCCAAATGAGCACAGTAGACACCGACCATCAGAGCCTTCGTCAATGGTTGTTAAGCGAAACGCCAATGTCGCGTCGACAGGCCAGATTTGGCGCCTTCTACCAGGGTTGGCTGAAATCGAAGTCCAACCGGTTGACGATGATCGGACTTGGAATTTTGTTGACATTGCTATTTGTGGCTTTGCTGGCTCCACTAATCGCCCCTCACGACCCGTTTGTGCAAAATCTCGCCAACAGGCTTCAGCCGATTGGCAGTGATCAGCATTTGTTCGGTACAGATTCTCTTGGACGGGACATATTGAGCCGCCTGATCTATGGCTCACGCATCACCTTGTATATCGTCACATTGGTCGCCTTGATCGCCCCTATCGCCGGACTGTTTGTGGGTACTGTTGCTGGCTATATCGGCGGTTGGGCGGATGTCATTTTGATGCGCATTACTGACATTTTTCTTGCCTTCCCCAGACTGGTTCTCGCACTGGCTTTTGTCGCTGCACTGGGCGCTGGCATCGAAAATGCGGTCATCGCAATTTCCCTGACCGCATGGCCGCCTTATGCCCGCATTGCCCGGGCGGAGACGCTGACGATCCGTGGGGCGGACTACATCAGTGCCGTCAAACTTCAAGGGGCGGGTCCGATAAGGATCATTACAAAGCACATTTGGCCATTGTGCATCTCTTCGCTGATCGTGCGCGTGGCGCTTGATATGGCCGGTATTATTCTTGCCGCTGCCGGATTGGGTTTTCTCGGCCTTGGTGCACAACCGCCATCCCCCGAATGGGGTGCCATGATCTCGGAGGGACGAAAATTTCTGCTGGATTTCTGGTGGGTGGCGACGATACCAGGCCTTGCCATATTTACCGTCAGTCTCGGTTTTAATCTGTTGGGTGATGGTTTGCGCGACGTTCTTGATCCAAAGGATTCCGGCGATGAGTGAGCAAAAGCCCAATCTTGTTGATGTGGAGGACCTGTGGGTTAAATTTCCAACCCGCACCGGAATGTTCGACGCCGTTCGCGGCGTCTCATTTTCTTTGAACAAAGAGCGTCTCGGTATTGTTGGAGAATCCGGATCGGGAAAGTCCATGACCGGGCGCGCCTTGCTCCGGCTGATCAGAAGGCCAGGCATAGTCGAAGCCAAGCAAATGAGTAACTACCCAGCTACCCCAACCTGATGCTTTTATAGACGGCCCATCAG
>JAALLE010000108.1 GCA_011087605.1 Hyphomicrobiales bacterium | reverse complement strand
CAAATTGTCGCACCTAATGGCAGCAGAAATAGGGTAGCTGAGTAGTTACGAATAATCATCGTATCGCATCTTCAGATCTCGCGAAACTCCGCTTTCATGCATGATGAAAGACACCTGATAGATCGGCAGCTTCTCCCCCTGCCCGGCACTGGCGGCCGTTGAGAAATAGCTGACTGAAATGGGCCATGCCGACTGTCCTTCAAACTGTTGGCGAACCTCGTTGGGTTCCCCTTCAATATCAACCATCTCGGCGCGTTTTTTGCCGATAATCGCTGTGGTTTCAACCAGTTGATCGCCCTTGTCAGAACCATCAAACACCTTGGCTGTGACGATTGACTGTTGTTTAATGGCTGCGTCGATCAGCATGCCGATATGTTCGGTCATGAAGATGGCATCATCCAGTTCAACTTTTACGGCTTCCGGCTTGCTGATTTCCACCAGAACTTTTTGATCCTTGCGATTTGCGCGACCCCGCAATTCCTGCTCCAACTGACCGTTTAGATAGGACTGATTGACGAAGGAAAAGGAGCGTCCATCCCCACCTTCATAACTGGTGGTGCGCTGATCATTGGTGAATTTTTTGCGTGACGTCTGCACTTCCGTCAGAAATCTAAATCTGACGGAATAGCCATCGCATTTTGAGCCGGTCATCTCATAAACAATACGACCATCCATGCCGGAAATGCCGGATCGGTCGCTGGCCTTGATCAGCGACAAATCGTAAACCGCGCGGTGCGGCAAAAGTCCGTCGACACCACCCGCAATCGCAACCGGAGCGCCAATGCTGCCCACGGTTGAAAGCACCAGCAGTCCCGCCATCGGAAGTAACTTAATTTTCAACACTGTTTGTCCTCTACCAAATGCAAATGGGCAGCTTCACTCTTTCACCTTCGGTGCAAACACGCTACCAGATAGTGAAACTTATCGCACAATTATGGAACGAATTATGGCTGAAAATGTCGAACAACGCCTTGCAGAACTTGGTGTGGAACTGCCGAATGCGCCAGCGCCTGCTGCCAATTACGTCCCCTACACGATTGCTGGCAACATTTTGAACATATCGGGTCAAATCACAATGGGTCCCAATGGTCTGGAATATGTTGCCAAGCTTGGCGACAATGCCGATGTTGCCACCGGTCAGGCCGCGGCCCGGCTGTGCGCCATCAATATTCTCGCCCAGGCAAAAGCCGCCCTCGGCGATCTGGATCGCATCAAACAAGTGGTGAAAATACAGGGATTTGTAAACTGCACTCCAGATTTCACCGACCAACCAGCCGTCATCAATGGTGCCTCTGACTTTCTCGTCGAGGTTCTTGGAGACGCCGGTAAACATGCTCGCGCCGCAGTTGGCATGGCGTCTTTGCCGCTTGGTGTTGCAGTCGAAATCGATGCAACTATTGAGATTGCTTAAACTGCAATGAGGACCCTCAATCCGGCACCAGGCTGGATAACACAGCGGCCGATCGCCCATCGGGGCTTCCACGACCTTGCAGCTGGTCGACCAGAAAACTCTCTGGCGGCTGTTGTTGCAGCAGCGGAAACCGGTTTTGCCGTCGAATGCGACTTGCAGGTTTCGGCAACCGGAGAAGCTGTCGTATTCCATGATCCGGGGCTTGAGCGGATGACGGGGACCAAGGGCAATGTACGGGATTTTTCGCCGCACGAGCTGGCCCAATTGCATCTGGTCGACACAGACCAGGTGATTGACACGTTGTCGACCCATCTCGATCGAATCAATGGACGAGTCCCGATGGTCCTCGAACTAAAGGGGGTTGAAGGTGCAGATGCTGGATTTGTGGAAGCCGTCGCAACCGCATTGCAGAACTACCCGGGATTGGTCTGCGTCATGTCCTTCAATCATTGGATCTGTGCACAATTTGCCCAGCTGATGCCCGACATACCGCGTGGGCTGACTGCCGAGAACGGCGACGAGGTCTATCAAAAACATTTTGACGCCATGTACGCATTCGACCTGCAATTTGTTTCCTATAAAGTTCAACATGTGGACAACAGGTTTGTTCGTGAAATGAAGCAGTTGGGTTTACCGATAATAACCTGGACGGTAAAAAATCAGGAATCCCGCAGCCGCACATTCAAATTTGCCGATCAGATGACATTTGAAGGATTCGATCCCCGAGATTTGCCGCATGGATGAGCAGAAATCCATCACCATCAAACTGGCATCCTCCGCAGAGGATGTTTCCAAAGAGGATTGGGATCGGCTGGCCAATCCGGCTGCAGATCCGAGTGCCGAATTTGATTACAATCCGTTTTTGTCTCACGCTTTTTACACAGCGGTTGAAAACAGCGGCTCCGCCTGCAGACACACCGGTTGGCTGCCGCAGCACCTCGTTATGGAACAGGGTGGCGAAGTTACCGGCATAATACCCTGTTATCTGAAAAACCATTCGCAAGGTGAATATGTCTTTGATCATGGTTGGGCAGATGCGTTTGAACGCGCCGGTGGGGCCTATTATCCCAAACTACAAGCGACGGTTCCATTTACGCCGGCCAGCGGTCGACGACTGCTGGTTGGAAATGGCCCTGACGCTGCAAAACGTCGCCTTCTTCTTGCCGGGGGGTTGCAACAAGCCTGCGAGCAACTGGAAGTCTCTTCGGCTCACATTACTTTCATGCTGGAAAACGAGTGGAAACTGCTTGGTGACCACAGGTATCTGCGTCGCAATGATCAACAGTTTCATTGGCTTAACGATGGCTATGACAGTTTTGATGACTTTCTCGCCGTGCTGTCGTCCCGCAAGCGAAAGAACATCAAGAAAGAGCGAAAGGCGGCTCTCTACGGCAATGGTATTTCCGTCGAATGGCTCACCGGCGATCAACTGACGGAAGATATCTGGGACATTTTTTTTCAGTTCTACACCGACACCGGTTCGCGCAAATGGGGTCAACCCTATTTGACCCGCGAGTTCTATTCGATGATCGGCAAGTCAATGGCCGATGACGTTGTATTGGTGATGGCAAAGCGCGATGGTCGCTATGTTGCCGGAGCCATCAATTTTGTCGGCTCTCACACCCTGTTTGGCCGACATTGGGGATGTGTCGAGGATCACCCTTTTTTACATTTTGAGATTTGCTATTATCAGGCGATCGACTACGCCATCACACATGGATTGGCGCGCGTTGAAGCTGGTGCGCAGGGAAGTCACAAGCTGGCGCGGGGATATATGCCGCAAATGACCTATTCGGCCCACTACATTACCCACCCCGATTTTCGACATGCGGTAGAAGACTATCTGGAACGGGAGCGTGCTGCAGTTGAACGGGAAAACCGTGCGATTGCCGACCATGGTCCATTCAAAAAGGAAAATTCAAATGACGGCTTATGATGACCAAAATGTCTTTGCCAAAATTATGCGCGGCGAAATGCCATGCGAAAAACTTTATGAAGACGCCGATACATTCGTGATCATGGACATCATACCCCGCAGTGATGGTCATTGTTTGGTGCTTCCAAAATTGCCTGCCCGTAATGTGCTGGATGCTGACCCGGATTCGCTCGCCGCCGTTGCTAAAACCACACAGCGCATGGCCCGCGCAGTTTTAAAGGCGTTTGATGCCGATGGTGTAACGATCCAGCAATTAAATGAATCTGCCGGTGGGCAGGTCGTGTTTCATCTGCATGTTCACATCATTCCAAGGTTCGAGGGAATACGCATGGGGCTCCCTGCCTCGCAGATGGCAGATGCAGATGTTCTGAAAGTAAACGCTGATAAAATCAGAGCCGCTCTGGCGGCCTGATTTCACATCATCGCGTAGCCGCCGAGCAGCGCCAGTTCACCGAACAGTATCCCGATAAACAACCGTCGCCCCATCGCCAAAAACGCGGCAAATCCAATGAGTGCGGCGCTGATGCGCAGGTAAAACGGAAAACTCGCCAATGCACCACTTGGTTCGAATATCAACTGGGCAATAACGGCTGCAACAAGCGCTGTTGAGACGCAGCGCACCAGGACCAGCCATTGCGACCCGTCATCAATATTGCCCACCAGCACAACGCCGATCCAACGCCATATAGCTGTTGGCAATGATGCCCCAAGCAGGATGAACACGTAGGGCCACAAGGCAGTGTCGAAGGAATCGAAATACATCAGTCGCTCCCCCTACGATTGGCAAATTTGTGAAATCCGAAGGCCGCAAATCCACCAATTACCCCTGCGAAAAGGATGTTCGCCTGTGGCACGACCATGAAGAACAACGGTCCCATGCAAAAGCCCAGTACCAGTGCCAGTTTTTCGGCAGGCACGCGGGACGTATTCCAGCTGGATGTGGCGAAATATATTGGGGTCAGGAAATACAGAGCCGCCATGACATAGCCCGGAAATGAGGCTGCCAACTGATGGACCAATGCTGCAGCACAAGTTGTTGCCACCATCAAGATGCCGGCAAAACCAACAAAAAACGGTAGTCGGCCATTTCGTGGAATTGCCGGAGCCTTTTGCAATGTGTGCATCCAGGCGGTGATCGCAATCATGTTGGAGATCAGCAGCAGGTGCCAGGTTTTTGAGCGCGGCATTCGAACTTCAGGAATGAATGCCATGGTCATTGGCAGCATTCTAACCGCCGCCAATGCCACTGCAGGGATGATGGCCAACAAAGGTACGCCAGCGGCAATACCAGCCACCAGGATCAGGTGCGACGGCAACGCCCAGATCGACGGCACCATAAAAATAAGTTGCCACAAGGAAATGCCCGCTTCCCTAGCCAATCCGCCAAAACCGATAAATGCCGAAACCAAGATGAGTGCAGGCAATGAAAAAAGTTGCGCCGCACCCTTGGTAAACCACGACCAATCATAAACGCCGTGTGAATCTGGCGAGTCTTGTGTCGACATCAAAGGGCAATCACTTGTTGTTTTCCGTTCCTGTGTGCAACTGCCGGTTTCTTAATTCAAGCTTCAAATCACGTCAGCATTCATATTCCGCTTGACCTCGGTTCCAATAGTGCACAGCTAGAGAGATGTTTGCCCTGTGGATTCCCATCACAATCGCCGCTGCTTTTCTGCAGAATTTGCGCTCGGCTCTGCAAAAGTCGATCAAGGGTCGGTTGTCGAATACCGGCGCCGCCTATGCACGCTTTTTCTACGCCTGGCCATTTGCGCTGATCTATACCTGGTCGCTGACCGGTTTGGGTGGGTATGCGTTGCCCCAATCCAATCCAACATTCCTGATTTATTGTGCGCTGGGGGGACTGTCACAAATCCTGTTTACGGTCGTGCTGCTCTGGATGCTCTCTTTTCGCAGCTTTGCAGTTGGCACAACTTTTTCAAAACTTGAAGTCGTATTGATCGCCTTTATGGGTGCCTTGTTGCTCGGCGACACCGTCAGCCCATTGGCAGCTTTGGCAATCGCGCTCGGTGCGGCGGGCACAATTTTGCTGTCTTTGCAGGAAACGAAAATGTCCTTTTCAGGCCTGATGCGCGGGTTGGGTGAGAAAGTGACGCTGGTGGGGTTGTTATGCGCCGCGCTGCTTGGTGCATCGGTGGTGTTTTTCAGAGGTGCTGCACTGACTTTGGGGCACGACAATTTTGTTGTCGCCGCCTCTTATGCCCTCTCGGTCGCATTGCTCATGCAAACGCTGATGATGGGCGCCTGGTTTGTTCTGTTTGATCGCCCACAATTCAAACGGGTACTCGCAGAATGGCGACGTGCATTACCGATAGGTTTGGTGGGAATGGCCACGTCTGTGGGTTGGTTTACAGCCTTCACCCTGCAGAATGCCGCATATGTACGGGCGCTTGGACAGGTTGAATTGCTGTTCACGATCGGAGCCAGCATATTCGTGTTCAAGGAACGGGTGACCCGTCTTGAACTGGTGGCCATTTTGCTGATCGTTTGCGCTATCTGGCTGATATTATTGGCCAGTTAGGATGCTGGCTCCGCGTTGCAATTTGGTGCAACGCGGAACGGATTTTTGCAATTTACGCGTTAGCGGGCCGCTCCATTGGTAAATTGAGACTGTTGCAGTTTTTCAGACTCAATAAATGCACTCAGATTGCTCAAACCTTGCTTGGCTGCATGCTCAGCATCTGTGGCATTGACTGCTGCAACTTCAGCGGGTTCTGCTGGAAAGGCTGACGCACCAAATCCATCATCCAGCTCGCTATCGCCGCCATCACCGCCCTCGCCGCTTTCGCCGCTTTCGTCGCTGTCACCGAATTCATCGCTCTCGACGCCCTCGCCGCTTTCGCCGCTTTCGCCGCTCTCGGCCATCAAGGCATCCAGTTTGGCGGCATCACCTTCGATTTCTGCGACAAGTTCATCAATCATCTCGTCACCCTTACGGTCAGAGTATTGCGGCTCGACCGGCGCCAGAAATGCTGACTTGAGTGTCGGGGCTGGAGGGATATCTGCCTTACCAAAATGCACAGATTGAGCAGAATGCGTTGCCGGCATATCGTCAAGAACGGCAACACTGTCGACCCGGTCGCCGAGTTCAACGATCAGCTGACCGAGTTTTCCGGCAAGCTTGAAATCGTCGCTATTACGCAGACGGGCAAGAGCTTCAGCGCGAATTTTCTTCAGTTGAATAATGTGATCCATGAGTGAGTTCCCGGTTTGAATATGTTTTTGCTGCTTGTTTTTACGCAGCCAAACTGTTCAACAATCCGGGCGGAGCAATGGCCAAATTGAGGTCATTGCGTGACGGACATTCACGTTTGATGACTCGTGGAAACATCCGGGGATCAAATGAAAAAGGGCGGTAAAAACCACCCTTTTTGCCATTCAGAAACGATCGATCACCGAGGTCGAAATCAGCCTTTCAGCGGCACTTTGGGCACCGTTGATCCGGGTTTGCGCGGCGGTGTCTTTGGTGCAGGCTTTGATTTGGCTTTGGCCGCAGGCTTTTTTGCAGCGGGTTTTTTTGCCGTAGTTTTCTTCTTTGGCACCGATTCCTTTTTCGGTTTGACTGGCTTGTCTGGAACAGCCTCCAGCTTCAGACCAGTCTCGCCGTCCTTGGACTCGACGCTGACCTTCACCGTGCCGCCTTTCTTCAACTTGCCGAACAGTACTTCATCGGCCAGGGGTTTCTTGACATATTCCTGGATTACTCGGCCAAGAGGACGTGCACCCATGCGGTCGTCGTAGCCCTTCTTGGCAATCCACTTGATTGCCCCGGGGGTCAAATCAAACGTCACGCCACGTTCTGACAATTGGGCTTCAAGCTGCATGACAAATTTCTGGACAACCTGATGAACCACTTCCGGTTGCAAGCCTTCAAACTGAATAATGGCATCCAGACGGTTGCGGAATTCGGGAGCAAACAAACGATTAATCGCTTCCATATCGTCGCCGGTACGTTTTGAAGAACCAAATCCAATTGCAGCTTTTGCGGCTTCCGAGGCGCCGGCATTTGTCGTCATCACAATAATGACGTTCCGGAAATCAACTTTTTTACCGTTGTGATCCGTCAGCGCACCATTATCCATGACCTGCAGCAAGATATTGAACAGGTCCGGGTGGGCTTTTTCGATTTCATCAAGCAGCAACACGCAATGGGGATGCTGATCCACCCCATCGGTGAGCAGGCCACCCTGGTCAAATCCGACATAGCCCGGAGGTGCACCGATCAACCGTGAAACGGTGTGACGCTCCATGTATTCAGACATATCAAAGCGCAGTAATTCCACACCCATCGTATCAGCCAGTTGTTTGACCACTTCGGTCTTACCAACACCGGTTGGTCCGGCAAACAGATAAGAGCCAATCGGCTTTTCGGGTTCCCGCAAGCCGGCACGGGCGAGTTTTATGGCGGATGACACGGCTTCAATTGCCTTGTCCTGACCATAGACCATGCGCTTGAGCTGGTCGGATAGATTTTTCAGCACTTCGGCATCATTTTTGGATACCGATTTTGGTGGGATCCGCGCCATTGTTGCAATGGTCGCTTCGATATCGGCAACACCAATGGTCTTCTTGCGCTTTTCTGCCGGCTGCAGCATCAGACTGGCACCGGTTTCATCAACCACATCGATCGCCTTGTCGGGCAACTTGCGGTCATTGATATAGCGCGAAGAAAGCTCCACCGCCGAGATGATGGCGTCATTGGTATATTTCACCTTGTGGAAGTCTTCAAAATACGGCTTCAAACCCTTCATGATCTCAATCGCATCGGCGACGGTTGGTTCGTTGACATCGATCTTCTGGAATCGACGCACCAAAGCCCGGTCCTTTTCAAAGAACTGGCGATACTCCTTGTAGGTGGTGGAACCGATGCAGCGAATTGCGCCGCCCGCAAGAGCAGGCTTCAGCAAGTTGGAAGCGTCCATGGCACCGCCGGACGTGGCCCCTGCGCCGATCACCGTGTGAATCTCATCAATGAACATAATGGCGCCAGGGGTTTCTTCGATTTCCTTGACCACCTGTTTGAGACGCTCTTCGAAATCTCCGCGGTAGCGTGTTCCTGCCAGCAGGGTTCCCATATCGAGCGAATAGATCGTCGCCTCGAGCAGAACTTCGGGCACATCCTTGTCTACAATACGTTTTGCCAGACCTTCGGCGATGGCAGTCTTGCCAACCCCGGGGTCACCAACATAGAGCGGATTGTTTTTTGAACGCCGGCAAAGAACCTGAATTGTCCGGTTCACTTCTTCAACGCGACCGATCAGCGGATCAACCTTACCATCGCTGGCTTTTTGGTTGAGGTTCACACAATACGCCGCGAGCGCTTCGCCTTTCTTCGCGCCACCTTCAACCGAATCCTCAGATCCAAGGTCGGAATCAACCCCCTCGACCGGACGTTGCTCATAGGCACCCGGCCTTTTTGCAATGCCGTGGGATATATAGTTGACCGCATCGTAGCGGGTCATGTCCTGTTCCTGCAGGAAATAAGCGGCATGGCTCTCGCGCTCTGCAAAAATCGCCACCAGCACATTTGCACCGGTGACCTCTTCGCGTCCTGACGACTGCACATGAATGACGGCACGCTGAATGACTCTTTGAAATCCTGCCGTCGGCTTGGCTTCGGGCACTTCATCATTGATCAGGTTCGCCAATTCAGAATCAATATAGTCAAGCAGGTCATCAGTGAGTTTTTGAGTACTGACATTGCAGGCCTTCAGCACTGACAATGCATCATCGTCTTCCACCAATGCGAGCAGCAGGTGTTCCAGAGTTGCATATTCCTGACTTCTTTCTGAAGCCAGCATCAGCGCCCGGTGAAACGCCCGTTCAAGACTGTCTGTAAAGCTTGGCAAGTGATATCGTCCTTGTTTCGGTTCTACTCAACTCGATCATTTTGGACCTTCGGTCCCGTCCTATTTCTTTTCCATCACACATTGCAGTGGATGCTGATTCTTTCTGGCATGGTCCATCACCTGCGTCACTTTCGTCTCCGCAACCTCATAGGTGTAGATACCACATTCGCCGACCCCATTTTGGTGCACGTGAAGCATCACCTGAGTTGCTGACTCGAGGTTCATTTGGAAAAACCGTGCCAGCACTTCGACGACGAACTCCATTGGTGTGAAATCGTCGTTCAACAGCAAAACCCGATAAAGACTTGGTTTCTTGACCTTCGTCTTGGGCTTTACGATGACATTTGTGTCATTGTCATCACCACCGTCGCCACCGCCGACACGCTTGTCGTCGTCACCTGACCCCTGGGTGGCAGATAGTGTGTCTATCAATTCAATTGGTTCCAACATTGGTCCTGTTGCCTCGCATGTTAGCTTAGTTGACCGGGGAACTTGCGAGCAGCTCCGTCGGCTGATGTCATATAGGCATTCACAATCAAAGTTTAAGCCCTGATCTTTGTCGAACTCAACCGGCAGGACAAATAATCTTCTTCACACATTGTAACACGGCCTCACGCCTTCGCCATGACAAACCAGCTGGCTGATTAACGCCAAATCGAAAAGTTGGCTCTTGTTGTGAAAATTCTGCGATAATTCTGCATTTGATTAAAACTTTAGAAACCACGTCGACTTAGCGTTAAGGACGGGCTTGAAGCACCAATCGGTGATCTGGGCCAGGAGTTTGTGTATCACCGGCGCGTATTCGCCGGCTCTTTGTCAAGGATTTGTCGTGCGTACCGTTTTCGGATCGACTCGTACCCTCTCTGTTGGGGTATTTTTCAGCTTTTTTCTTTCACTGGTGGTGATTTCATCTTTTCAGCTCGGCGCAATGAGCCAAGCGGAAGCCAAAAAACGGGGAAGCCATAACCCTCGTTACGCGGCTTATGTAATTGACGCGAAAACCGGGAAAGTATTGTTTTCACGCAATGCACATGCCCGGCGCTATCCAGCATCACTAACCAAGATGATGACGCTTTATCTGGTCTTTGAAGACCTTAAGAGCGGTCGCATAAAACTAAATTCCAGACTGGTGATGAGCAAGGCCGGATGGCGTCGCGAGCCTTCCAAACTTGGTCTGCGCCCGGGTCAGTCGATCAGCATGAAACAGGCGATCTATTCCCTTGTCACCAAATCAGCCAACGATGTTGCAACTGCACTTGGCGATCAATTGTCTGGTTCAGAAGCCAAATTTGCCAAGCGCATGACCCGCAAGGCCCGTCAGTTGGGCATGAAGAACACAACATTTAAGAATGCCAATGGCCTGACTGCCCGCGGTCAGACAACAACGGCTGCCGATATGGCCAAACTGGGCCTGGCGCTGCGTGAACATTTTCCGCGTCGCTACAAATATTTTCAGACCCGCGTCTTCAAATTTGGCAAGCGTCGCTATTCAAATCACAACCGCCTGCTCGGCAAAGTGCGTGGTGTAGACGGCATCAAAACCGGTTACACACGGGCTTCTGGCTACAATCTTGTGTCATCTGTCTCATCCGGTGATCGTCGCATTGTTGCCGTCGTCATGGGTGGCCGCAGCGGCAAAAGCCGCAACGCCCATATGACCAAGTTGATCCGGCAATTCCTGCCCAAAGCCTCGCGTCGCAAGGCACGCCGTCTAGTGGCCAGTTACCGTTCGTCACGTAAAGCCAACGTGAAAACCGCCAGCGTCGCCGTGCAAAAAGCAACTTCTGTTGCGGTAGCAAGCAAGCTGAAGTCGCTGCCTGATACATCCACGCCGACGCCGCAACTGCGTCGCCCTACGGTCAAAAAACCAGCAGTTGATCATACAAAAACAGCCAGCGTAACTCCCAGAAAAGCGGTTCGGTCCGGCTGGCAGATTCAGATCACCGCATCGGATGACCGCAGCAAGGCTATGAAAATGCTGAAGAAAGCTCGCTCCAAAAACCGTCAGCTTTTGGCCGACGCAGCGCCCATGACACAGATGATCGTCAAGAACGGTACCAAACTGTATCGCGGCAGATTCACCGGATTTTCTTCCAAAGCATCGGCCAGACGGGCCTGCAAGATCCTCAAGAAACAACGGTTTGCCTGTCTTGCCCTCAGCGGATGAGCCCGGTTTGCCAAACACCAATGTAAACGGTCAGCCAACGTGGCAGACACCAAAATTTCCAGATTGTATCGCGTAAAGGAAAATCAGGAATGGCTACTCAAAAGAACATCCTTAGCCTCATTGATTTTGGCAGCAAGAAAAGTCGATCCTCCACTGTCGGGATGGGCCGTCTTCATCAACCTTCGATGAGCTTTGCGGATATCTTCGATACTGGCACCAGTCGAAAGCCCCAACACCTCATAGGCCTCCTTTACGCCCATGGGTCCAGAGCGCGGCGGACTTCCCTGCCCCGCATCGGCATCCGCATGAGCGTCTTCACGCCAACCGGCAAGTCGGCGGTCAAGATACGCATCTAAAAGCGCAAGGCTTTCGCCATCGTCACTGATTTCAGATCGCAGTTCAAACAGTTCGCTGCGCTCCATTAAGTCAAGTTCCTTGCCTTCATGCCCCCCCACAAGCACAATGCCGTTCATCGCGCCTGTTTCGTGATCCAGTTCCATTTCAAGTGCCGCAGAACGCACACTTGAGCGTTGATTTTTGGGGGCCTGGCCCGCTCCAAAACGGCCAACACCACTCATTCTTCTCCACAGCGCAATGCCCGCAAACAGCAGTAGCGAGCCGGCGGCACTCATTTTCAAAAAAATCAACAATCCGCCGGCCATAATCAAAAGCGCCGGAATGACACGACGAATGAGCATGGCCAGAGTTGCTGGGTTCACGCTGACGAATATTACCAGAGCAATCAGCACCAGCCCGGCAAGAATAACAAATCCGCTCACTTCATTTGCTCCAACAGCAATTTGGCTTCACGGCTGCCACTGGCTTCCAGCGCAGCAGCACCCCCGGAAACAAAGCTGGCGACAGCCCGCAACAATTCTGCCAGTCGGGCGGCCGAACCCGTTCCAAACCGTATGAAAGCACCATTTGAGAGTCGCGAAATTTCCCGAAATGCCTGTTCTGTAATCGGATCGTGACCGTCCTGAAACATAAAACAGGGGACGCCGAGCAATCCCAATTGGCCAGCGCGGTTGCACAGAACGTCCACTTCTTCTTCCATGGCATCACCGACAAAAACCAATGCGTCTACCCGTGAACGATTGGGGTTGGTCGGATTCTTCTTCTTGGCTTCCTTTTGGGCATGGCTGAGAATTTTGCCGATCTGGGTTTGCCCGCCCCGACATTCGATTCCGGTCATCAAGGTTCGTAAACTGGTCGTATCGGCGACCCAACGTGATGCGCGGCATTCGCCAAATCCTCGAAAATAGACAAGTTGAACATCCAGGCCGCCGGTTTTGCCAACAGCATCAAACATCGAACCCTGAATCTGTTGGGCCTGATCCCAGGTGTGCTGGCGAGACATGGTTGCATCGAGAGCAAATATAAGCCCGCCATTGCCAGCCGATGTTTTGCCAAGCTTGCTGGCTTTCTGCAGAAAATTTACAACATCACTTGCCGCCGACACATCCTGTCGGCCAGCGTTGTTGTCCCTCGATGGTTTGATATCTCTTGCCATAGTTCAATATTTGGGGCTTGTCCGTTGGAAGGCAAGGAGGAATGGCACTTCAATTCGCCTGAGGGGCGTTTTTATCGTTTAATCGGCAAATATATCCGGCATTTCAACCGGATTATTGCTGTTTTCCAGCCAGCTCACGCGCGCTTGAGCCCGTTTGATACCTTTTTCATCAACAGGCAATCGCAGCGCACGGATGAGTTTGCGGATTTCCTGTCTCGCAGATAAATGGGAAACACTTGATCGTCCCCCAACTTCGGCGTCTTCCAGATCATCAAGTGCGGTCAGTCCCATTGGGAAATATTCGCGGAAGATGACCCGTTCGCTGATACCGTCTGCAATGCGAAAACCCAATCGCATGGACAATTCCTTGACACAGCCCAGCAGGTTTTGCTGATTGCGAGAATTCAATGAAGACATGCGGTTGCGCACGACAATCCAGTCCAGCAGACCGTTGTCCGCCTGCCGCCGCTGGCGGCGCGATTCCCGTACCATCACCGCATAATGGCTGACACCGGCAATCTCCAGAGATTTTGGATCAACCCGACCAAGTACATCGAAATCAATAAATGAATCATTCATTGGCGTGATCAGCGTATCTGCCATTGAATGCGATAACCGGCCCAGGTAATTGTCCGATCCGGGTGTATCGATGACTACAAAGTCGTGGCTGTGCTGAACTTCACTTATGGCCCGCTCAAACGATGAAAAATCCTGACTTTGCGCTTCGATCGTGCTGTCGACACGGGCCAGATCAAACCGGAAATGATTTGGCAGTTCCAACTTCAATTGATTGGTCTGAGCCCAGTTGCGGCGATTTTGAATGTAGCGTGTCAGAGACTTTTGGCGCGTATCGAGATCAATCGAAGCGACTTTGAATCCAGCTTTCAGAAGAAAAACGATGACATGCATTGAAGTCGTCGTTTTGCCTGAACCACCTTTTTCATTGCCACAGACAATTACATGCGCACCTTTGGGGCGGTTTGATCTGTCAAACGCAGCATATTCACCCAGCGTACCCATTTGTTACGACCCAATACTCATCACTCAACCAAAAAATAGTCAGCTGTACATTCATCAAACCACACAATCGAGTGATAAGCGATCAGTGCTACTGTAAAGCTGACAATTAGCGTTAATTTTTCGTAACTACTCAGCTACCCTATTTCTGCTGCCATTAGGTGCGACAATTT
>JAALLE010000107.1 GCA_011087605.1 Hyphomicrobiales bacterium | reverse complement strand
GCAAAACCCGAAGCAAACCCTATAAAATGCCCGACTTTCCACACAGCCTCCGGACCTAACGGACAATCACTTTGGTTCCGTTATGCACCTTGCTGTAGAGATGTTTTATGTCTTCGTTGCGCATTCGTATGCAGCCCGAGGATGCGGCTGTGCCAATGCTGGAGGGCGCGTTGGTTCCGTGGATGCGATAAAGTGTGTCTTTGTCACCCTGAAAAAGATACAGCGCAGCGGCTCCTAATGGATTCTTCGGTCCGCCGGGCTGTCCACCTTCCCATTTTTTTAAGGATGGCTTTCTCTTGATCATCGACTTTGGTGGGTACCATGTCGGCCATTCGACTTTGCGTTTTATGGTTGACTTGCCGCTCCAGGAAAACCCCTGTTTGCCAACCGCGACGCCGTAGCGGAGGGCGCGTTTATTGTTCAGCACGTAATAGAGGTGTCTGGTGCTGGTTTCGACGATAACTGTCCCGGGTTTTTCACCGGATCTGTAGCTGACTTCCTGACGGTTATATAATCCGGTTCGCTTCTTTACGGCAGTTTGCCGGTTTGTTTTTGCGCGAGCCAATCGGCGGCGGCTTTGCCGTCTTTTAGTCGTCTTGGCGTCAAATCGCTTGCTGCGCGACGCTTTGCGGCGCAAACGCCGCTCGCGACGCTGGCGTTTCAACCTGTTCCTTTTGGCGCGACGTTGTCGCAGGAACTCTTGCCACTCTTCTTCCGTGTGGTGAGCCAGTTGAATGTCGGGGTTTGTGGAATGGCGGAGCGAGAGGCCAATGTTCTTTGGCGTTGCGCCCTGTATCATTTTTCCGCCTACCAGCGCCAACCCATCGGATGATTGGGCCAATAGCAGCAGCCAGCCAACTACGAATATTTGCAATACCTGTTTCATGCCCAGATCCACCCACTCAATACTGTCCAGTATTCTGAACTTTTAAGGATTACGAATCAATTGTGTATTCAATTCATATTTAACGGCCGGCCAGTGTTGTAAAGTTTGAAGTTATTATCGTTTCCTGGATACTCACAATCGTTCAATACTACGTGGTCGTCGACATCGGTTGTAAGTTCGGTGAAAAGACAATTGAAAATGGGATTGTCGAATGGTCGCCGGTATGGGAATGCTGAGTGTGTTCAATGAATCGGGCCGAATTTGGATTTGGAATGAATAAATCAGACAAATTGAAAAATGAGATTATCGAAAACTTTGGCACGCCCTGCGCGGTAATTGATCTCGATATTGTTGAGCGCAATATTGAACGGGTTCAAAAGATTTGCGACGACGCTGGTGTCGCCAATCGCCCTCATATTAAAACACACAAATCACCAATAATAGCCAATATGCAAATCAAAGCCGGTGCGCGTGGGATCACCTGTCAAAAACTTGGTGAAGCCCTGGTGATGGCGGATGCGGGAATAACCGATATTATTGTAGCAACCAATTTGTTGGGTGCTGCGCGGTCGGGAAGTTTGTCTGCCCTGCAACGTCGGGTGGCGTTAAAAGTATGTGCCGATAATCCGGTTTCATTGACATTATATGCTGAGGCCGCACGTCAGGCGGATCGTGTGCTTGATGTTCTGATTGAATGCGATACCGGACAAAAACGTGCCGGCGTTGAAACGCCGGGTGAAGCCCTGGCTCTGGCGCAGATCATAAAGCAGGATCCGTGGCTCGATTTTGCCGGCATTCTTTTTTATCCGTCGCTGGATAGTTGGCCGGAAACCCAGGTTTTCTTCGATGAAATGTCCTCAGGTCTGGCTGAGCTTGGTTTGACTGCCAAAATCGTTTCAACGGGTGGAACACCAAATTTCGTCAATATAGACAAGCTGAACGGAGCCACAGAACATCGCGCCGGAACCTGCATATTCAACGATCTGATGATGATTGAAGCGCAAGTCGCTTCAGTTGAAGATTGCGCTTTTAATGTTTACAGCAGCGTCGTCAGTCGCGGTGGCGAAAACCGCGGCATTCTGGATGCGGGTTCAAAGACATTGACCACAGATAGTGGTGATCTTGATGGCTTTGGACTAATACTCGAGCATCCCAACGCACGCATCGACAGGTTTTCCGAGGAACATGGGTTTCTGGATCTTACAAAGTGCAATCACAAGCCATCCGTTGGTGATATTGTGCGGGTGATCCCCAATCATGTTTGCGTCACAGTGAATATGTTTGACCAGTTGGTCGCCGTGCGCGATGGACAAATTCAAAGTGTGATTCCTGTGGCTGCACGGGGCAAATTGGTATGAATTGGGCACCGAATTACCCAGTGTCACAACCAGGTTAATTGCGACCTGTGAGTCGGTTTGCAGAGTTGGAACGTCGGTTTGTTGCCTAAGCCGTTTGGTGAAGAGTTTAATCCCTGATGCCATCGGGCATAGGTACGTTGGCCAGCAAGATTCCTCCAAGCGTCGGAGCTTCGCAAACAACGTCTTTGGCGTTTGTAACCTTCAACGGAGGCCAGCCTACGAAAAGTCTCCAGCCTGTGAAATCTCATCAACACGCCTCAGCAAAGCCTCTCACTTGGATGAATTCTTTACTCACATGTTGCTTGATCGGCCCCTAGCCAGATAATCGTGCTTGTTCTAAAGTTAACCTTAGATGTTGCAGATGCAATCATCAGGGGCGATTCGAAAAGTGCAGGAAAAGCTGTAGGAAAACTCATGCGTTGTCAGCATAGGATGGACGTTTACGTTAAAGTCGTGGAGGATAGGTGGCTTCCATGCCTTTGGCCGAACTGATTACGTCCCACGATGAAAGCTTGGCGAAATTGCTGACGGCCATTCATAACGATGGTGATCATCAGCTGATTACCAAGCTTGATGATCAGATCAAACTTTTCTCCAGTTCAATCCGAGATATTCACCTCTCGTCACCCGGTGAGATCAATCAACAAATAAAATTTTTTCTGAATCGCTCGGCCACTGTTGGCGACGATACGATTACGTCTTCGGACCGTCAGACCGTGGAAATGCTGATTGACCGATATACAAATGATTCAGGTTCTTCAAAAGGCATAGGGCGTCAGGCACCAACTATTGATACTCACGCAAGCGTTCAACTGCGCGACAGCCGTTTCACGACCGACGAACTCATTGAGCAGTCCAATTCTAGGGTTTCATTGTACAATCTCGACTATACATACGAGTATACAAGTCTAGGAAACGCCAAATTCCACAAATCAGACCCGTCCGATTTTGTCGGCCGGCATGTCGTCGATATCGTTGGTGACAGCCGATTTCATAAACGTGCAAAGCAGTATTATGACCGTTGTTTTGGAGGTGAACATCTAAACTACAGCTATTTCCTGGATGTTGCCGATTTGGGTGAGCGTTTGATGGATTGCCAGTTAACCCCTTACCGGGACACCGACGGTTGTGTTCGCGGGGCGTTTTTCTCGATTGAAGATATTACTGACAAGATGGAGCACGCTACCCAATCAGCCTTGAGTAATGTCGTAAGTTAAATCTTTCGCCGGATCGTTGATGCCCTATCGACCGATTGTTGCACAGACAGGAATGGTTGACTGCACGTGGATTCGAACCACTGGCCGCAGGATTAGGAATTAGATGACCAGAGGGTGGAAAAGGCAATTGGATCATGGTGTTGCGCCCAAAGCCGACCACCCAGGCACCGAATGAGTACCGAATGGGCTACGAATCACAAAAAACTAGCAGATAGCCACCGCCTTTGATAAGCAAATCATGTTGGCCCCGTAGCTCAGCAGGATAGAGCGGCAGATTCCTAATCTGTAGGTCGTGCGTTCGAATCGCGCCGGGGTCACCAACATCCGAGTTACGCCGTGAGGGTTGCATTGCCGAGCGGTGTCGCCAGGAAAGCATGACGGGGGATGGAAAGGATGTCGAATGAGGTATCCTACAGCATTTTAGATGCCGGTCGCCAAAACCGCATCATAATCATTCTGCCAGATGGCAAGCAGTCCAGGAGCGGCCGATTTGCCGAGCTTCGGGCGCTTCCACTTTGCACCGGTCAATAGCTAATGGGCAACGAGGGTGAAATACGCAACCCGACGGAGGGTTTATGGGATCTGGAATCTCGCCTTCCGGCAGATCTGGCGTGCGGTCAAACCCGTCCAGTTTCGGCGCGGCCTCCAGCAACATCTTGGTGTAAGGATGTTTGGGATCGTCAAAAAGGTCATCTCTGGGGGCTTCTTCGACCAGACGGCCCAAATAGAGAACCCCAACGCGATCGGCCATGTGGCGCACGACGGTAAGATCGTGACTGATGAAAAGATAGGTCAAGCCCAATTGATCTTTCAAATCGCTCATCAGGTTGAGTACCTGAGCCTGAACGGATACATCCAGGGCGGAAGTGGGTTCGTCGCAGACGATTAACCTGGGTTCAGACGCCAGCGCCCGGGCGATGCAGATGCGCTGTCGCTGTCCACCGGAGAACTCGTGCGGATATTTATCTGCGTCCTTGGACGACAGGCCAACCTGCTCCAACAGCCGTTCCGCCAGTCCATCAGTCTTACCAGATCGTGCAGCGACGGGTTCGGCAATAATATCCCGCACCCGCCAGCGTGGATTCAGGCTGGCAAACAGGTCCTGAAAGATCATTTGAATATCTGAGCGAACCCGGTCAACCGCATCATCGTCGGTCGATTTGAAAAGATCTATTCCCTCAACTTCAACCATGCCGGCAGATGGCGGTAGCAGCCCGACCACCATTTTGCCGATTGTTGATTTTCCAGAGCCGCTTTCGCCAACCAGTGCGTAAACGGTTTTCTCTTCGATATTCAAACTGACATTTGATACTGCGGTGAGCAGGGCCCGGGGCAGTTTTTCGATGACCCTGTTCAGCCAGGGTTTTGAAACATCAAATATGCGGGTCAGGTTCTTGACGACAACAAGAGAGTTCATTGAGCATTCTCCCCACCGAACCAACAGGCGGCACGATCTTGATGAGCTGCCAATGAGGGAGATGGATCCTGAGAACATTTTGATTGCGCCCTCGAACAGCGAGGATTGAATGCGCAGCCGCTAGGCAAGGCATCCAGGCGCGGCATCGATCCATCAATTTGATAGAGCCGTGCCCGTCCAGCTGAAGCCAGTGGTGTCGATCCCATCAAGCCAATTGTGTAGGGGTGATTTGGTTGAGTAAGCACATCCCGCGCCAGACCGAGCTCGGCCATGCGGCCTGCGTAAAGCACAGCGACCCGGTCAGCAGTTTCAGCAATCACGCCCATGTCGTGAGTGATCAGCATGACCGCCGTACCCCGTTCACGGCATAATCGTTTCAGCAGTGCAATGATCTGTGCCTGGACTGAAACATCCAAAGCTGTTGTTGGTTCATCTGCTATGATCAGCGATGGCTCCGCACATAAGGCCAAAGCAATAACAACCCGCTGCCTCATGCCCCCAGAAAATTGGTGGGGATAAGCATCCATGCGCTGTTCGGCGGCAGGAATGCCGACTTCGCGCAGGCCATCCACCGCTCGTTGGCGGGCTTCGGCTGCTGAAACATTGAGGTGTTCGGTGATGGTTTCGGTCAGCTGTTCACCGATCGTCAGCAGCGGATTGAGTGACGTCAATGGATCCTGAAATACCATGCCGATATGTTTGCCGCGCAATCGTCTCAATTCTTCACCATGGAGCTGATCAATGCGCTCGCCATTCAATAGAATTTCGCCACCGGCGATGCGCGCGGGCCGATCCAGCAGGCCAATCACCGCATTACCAGTCATTGATTTTCCGGCGCCAGACTCACCGACCATGCCCAAAATCTCACCACGATGGAGATCAAAAGTGACACCATTAACCGGCCGCAGCACGGCGTGCCGTGTTGGAATTTCGACGACAAGATCTCGAACAGAAAGAACGGGCATTTCCATCAGCGCAACTTTGGATTGAGAGTGTCGCGCAGCCAGTCGCCCAAAAGATTGACCGATAGCGCCAGCGCGAGAAGGGTGATTGAAGGATACAGAATTATCCACCACTCACCGGAAAACAGATAGCCCTGACCGATACAGATCAAGGTGCCCAGGGACGGTTGGGTGGGCGGAGCGCCAACACCCAGGAACGACAATGTGGCTTCTGCGATAATCGCCAGCGCCAGTGAAATAGTTGCAATCACCAATACAGGAGAAAGCACATTTGGCAGTATATGGCGTAGCATGATGGCACCGGGTTTTCGTCCGATAAGCTTTGCCGCCTGGACATATTCCTTGTTTTTTTCAACCAGAGTTGCACCGCGTACAACGCGGGCAAACTGAACCCAATCCGACAGGCCGATGGCAATGATCAACACCCAGATAGCCATCTCATCGCGCATATGTACGGGGGTTATTCCCTTGGCAATACCGAAGATCAACATGGCGACCAAAATTGCCGGGAAGGTCAACTGAACGTCTGCAACGCGCATGATTGCGGTTTCTGTCCAACCACCGACATAACCAGCAATTAAGCCCAGACTGACGCCTAGAATAAGAGCAAAAAGCACGGCCGTGAAACCAACAAACAGCGATATGCGCATGCCGTAGAGAATGGTTGAAAATACGTCACGTCCCTGATCATCGGTTCCCAACCAGAAGACGTCGCCGGTAAAGGTGTTGGGTTCCATCGGCTTGGAAAAGCCGTTCATTAAGTTCAGCGAAGCGGGATCGAATGGATCATAGGGGGCAATCAAAGGCGCAAAAACCGCCGACAGCACCAACACGAGCACCAGCGCCAGCGAAACCACGGCGACCGGTGAATGGCGAAATGACCAGACAAAATCTGAATTCCAGGCGCGACCAATTCTCTCCATGTTCAGCCCTCCGTCACGGTGCGATCAACCCGCAGTCGAGGATCAATTGCAAAATACAGAAGATCTACAATCAAATTGATGCCAACAAACATTACCGAAATCAGCATCAGATAAGCTGCCATTACCGGAATATCGACAAACTGGATGGCATTGATAAACAGCAGGCCAACACCCGGCCACTGAAAGACAGTTTCAGTGATGATGGCGAAAGCGATAATCGAGCCCAACTGCAATCCGGTCACGGTAATTACCGGCACCAGCGTGTTTTTCAGAGCGTGGTGAAAATTTATGGCCCGCTCTCGCAGGCCTCGTGCTCGGGCGAAGCGGATATATTCAGCACGAAGAACCTCGAGCATTTCTGATCTTACAAGACGCATGATCAGCGTCATTTGGTAAAGGCCAAGCGTGATTGATGGCAATATGAGCGCTTTCAAACCCGATGATGTCAAAAATCCAGTGCTCCATCCGCCCAGTTTCACGGTGTCGCCACGCCCAAAACTCGGCAGCCAACCAAGTTCCACCGCAAACAGATAGATCAGTAATATGCCGATGAGAAAGGTCGGCAGCGAAACACCAACAAGCGAGATGGTCATAATGAGATTTGCCGCAATGCCATTGCGGCGGATGGCCGTGAACACCCCAAGAGCAACCCCCAACACGATAGCAAAGAGGCCGGAAACCGCGGCCAGTTCAAGCGTTGCTGGTGCCCGCTCCATCAAAATGGAAGCAACAGGGCGCCCCTGGCGATAGCTGACACCGAGGTTCCCGGTTGCAGCATTGGTCAGAAATCGGCCGTATTGGACGACAAACGGCCTATCCAGTCCTAACTCACCGCGCAGGCGCTCAATATCGGCATCCGTGCGCTCCTGCCCCAGCATGTTGTCGATGGGATCGCCAACAAACCGGAACATGGAAAAGGCTACCAGACCAACGACAAGCAGAACCACGATTGACTGGACAACACGTCGAATGGAATAGGCTAACATTGTTGCTCCAGTACTGGCATCGACGACGACAGGATCGCCGCCGATATTTTTATTGGGTTACTTTACAGTGACCCAGCGCAGGATGAAGAAGTTATCAGGACGCTGTGTCAATTCGATATTGTCCCGAGCTCCCCAAACCAGTGGCTGCACGTAAAGCGGTACATAAGCCACTTGGTCCTGCAAGATTTTTGCAGCCTCATCGAGCATTGCCTGACGTTTGGCCGGGTCAATTTCCGACTGGATCGGTGCCAGCATTTCGTCGATACGGCTGTTGGAAAAATCTCCAAAGTTCCAACTTCCGAGCTTCTTCTCTGCATTGGGTGTGTGAGCCAGAAAGCGAATTGGATGTTCGGCATCAAACGTGCCCGGAGACCAGCCCAACAGATACATGTCATAGGCATCCTTGCGCAGTTCGGGCCAATAGGTACGCACCGGCATGGCATCCAGCTCGGCCTTCACACCAATTTGGGCCAGCATGGAAACTACCGCCTGACATACCGCTTCATCGTTGAGATAGCGATCGTTTGGACATTTCAGGCCAAAGGAGAATCCGTCGGCATATCCGGCTTCGGATAGCAACGCCTTCGAACCAGCCACATCAAAGGCCGGACGGTCGGCGTTGGCTGAGGAATAGCCGCTCATTGCCGGGCTCACCAATTGTGAGGCCGGCTGCGCATTGCCGCGCATGATGGTTTGCAGGATGGCATCAACATTTACCGCATGGGCGACAGCCTTGCGGACCCGAACATCTTTGAATGGATTAGGCTTACCTGCGTCGGTTCCAAATTTTAGCGAGTCGGCCTGATGCGGAAAACCAAGCATGATGACGCGGGCTTCAATACCCTCGATCACCTTCACACCACCGGACTGCTTCAACCGTGCTGCATCCTGGATAGGTGCTGGATTGACCATATCGACATTGCCCGACAACAAGGCTGCCACGGCTGTTGCGGAATTTTGAATTGGTGTAAACTCGGCACGGGTAATATTGTGCTCTGTTTTACCCCACCAACCGCCATAGGGCGTCAGAACCGTTTTCAGGCCGGGTTGGCGTTCGGCCAGTTGAAATGCAGCTGTTCCATTAGCGTTCAACGTGGCGTGATTTTCCTTGTCCTTTGAGGGAAGCGCTGCGCCATTACCTTCCGTCCAGCCCTTGTCCATGATCATGAAATTGGCAATGGAGCTTGGGAACAGTGGATTTGCCACTTTGGTCATGAAGTCAATCGTATAGTCGTCGACGACTTTCACTTCCGATACTGGTGCAAACCATGAAGCGGTGTCAGCAGCTTCGCTTGAAGCACGCTGGTAGGAAAACAGGACATCTTCTGAATTGAAGTCAGAACCGTCATGGAACTTGACTCCTTTGCGCAGATTAAAACGCCAGCCCTTATCGCCGAGCGGCTCCCAGCTTTCCGCCAGTGCTCCTTCGACAACCATTGTCTGGTTTCGGCGAACCAGGCCTTCATAAACATTGTTTAAAAAACCCAGAACCGGTGCAGAGTTCACCGCATGAGGGTCCATGGTTTGAGGGTCCGTATTGGATGCCCATTTAAAGGTATTGGCTTGTGCAACGCCGCAGCTCAGCACAAGGCCGAGTGCCAGAAGCATTGATTTTCTAACGGTCATAGGAATCTCCCTTTTTAGGGCAAAACCGATTTCGGCGCCCAAAATATCGCAAATTGTCGGCGGGAAGAGGCTTCCCGCCGAAGATGTGCTGCTTAGTTCAATTTGAAGTACTTGAATTTGGCTGCGTCATCCGGAGCCACAACTGTATCGACTTTATCGGACATACCCCAATTCAAAACCTGGTGATGAATGGGAATGTACAGCTGATCCTCCTGAACCGCCTTCCAGATCTCGGCAATCATGCCATTGCGTTTGGCAAGGTCGGTTTCCGAGGCCAGCGCTTCAATGGTTTTATCGAGTGCCGGATTGGAATAGCGGGTGCCGTTCCACGAGCCGTATTTTTCACCTTTGGTGTGAGCCAGGAAGTTGAAAATATATTCAGAATCGTAAGTGGGAACACCCCAACCGAGCATATAGAAATCGGTTTGCAGATTGTTGATCAGCGGGAAGTGCTGAGCCTTTGGCTTGGCGTCCAGCTGCACTTTCACACCAATCTGAGCCAGCATTCCAACAGCTGCCTGGCAGATTGCCTCATCGTTGATGTAGCGGTCGTTGGGGCAATCAAGACGTAGAGAAAAACCATCGCCATAACCGGCATCGGCCATCATCGACTTTGCCTTGGCGATATCGGTCGTTGGGACCGCATCAAGTTCCTTGGTCCAGCCATTGACGAAAGGAGGCGAGATCATACCGGCCGGGATCGACTGGTCACGCATGACAATCTTTTTGATCGCTTCGCGATTGATCGCCATATTCATGGCCTGACGGACACGAATGTCGGCCAGAGGGTTCTTGCCTTCAACATCATCTGCCTTCAGATCCGCATCGCCTTGGTTCATGCCAAAGAAGATGACGCGATTCTGCGGTGCGGTTTTCACCTGCAGACCGTCGGCAGAATCAACCCGCGCAAGATCCTGCACCGGGACGTCCTGAATGAAGTCAACTTCACCCGAAAGCAGAGCTGCGACGCGGGTCGCCTGATTTTGAATCGGTGTGTAGATGATTTCAGTGACTTCCATTGGGAACTCGTCCTTGCCCCAGTAGTCATTGTTGATAGTCATCACCGTCTTGGCATCAGGTTCACGGCTGACCAGCTTGTAGGGCCCGGTGCCATTGGCGTTGCGGGCCGCAAAGGTTTCTTCACCACCCTCGTAGTCCTGAACCTTGGTAACGCCGTTTTTCTCACTCCATTGTTTGTCCATGATGAACAGGTTGGTGAGATTGTTTGCCATTGTTGGATTAGGCCCGCTGGTTTCAATTATGACACCATATTTACCGTCGGCCCGGACACCGGTTACGGACGCCAGCAATTCCTTGTAATCGGAATCCTTGGTCATTGCTCGTTCCAGTGAGAAAACAGCATCCTCACTATCGAATTCAGCACCGTCGTGAAACTTGACCCCTTCGCGCAGTTTAAACTTCCACTCATTGGGGTTGTCTGCGGAAGGGCCCCATTCAGTTGCCAGAGCAGGAACAACCTTACCGGTCATGTCACGCATGATCAGAGGTTCCATCATCTGGTGGGCAAGCGCAGAAGTCGGCCCTTCGTTTTGAGCATGTGGGTCAAGCGTCAGTGAATCACCTGCGCGTGCCCAGCGCATCGTTTCGGCTTGCGCAATTCCGGTCATTCCGACCAGAAAGCTTGTGGCCAGCAAAGTATGTATCAATTTCATGGATGTTCTCTCAACTCCAACACAAAAAACCATGCTGCCAGCATTATCAGCGCTCGTCCAGACATCGGCGGACGAACAGCTGTCTGTCAGACAAATTTTTGCGAAGATTTATTGGCCTGCATGGCCATTTGATGACTATTTCGTACCAGCACCGGTATGTTCTGGCCTGCTATTTTACAAACAGCTGGCGCGGTGTGCTGCACAGGCACTCGGCCCCCTGCTCGGTGATGAGGATCGGCTCTGTGATCTCTATACCACCATCATCCAGCCACAGAGCTGGCATGAAGTGAAAGGTCATGCCAGCCTGCAACGGTGTATGGTCGTTGCCGCGCAGCGACATGGTACGTTCGCCCCAGTCGGGGGGATATGAAACGCCAATCGCATAGCCACATCGACTGTCTTTCTCAAACCCCAATTTATTCAGTGTTGAATTAAACGCATTGGCAATATCGGCGCAGCTGTTGCCGGGCTTTGCCTGTTCAAGACCATGTTGGGTAGCCTCCAGCACGGCCTTTTCTGCGTCTCTATATTTCTGAGACGGTTTTCCCAGAAACAAAGTGCGTGATTGCGGGCATTGGTAGCGGTGATGAGCCCCGGCGATCTCAAAGAATGTCGCCTCACCCTCGACCATGGGCTTGTCGTTCCACGTCAGATGAGGCGCCGTTGCATCCATCCCTGAAGGAGCCATGGGCACAATTGCCGGGTAATCTCCCCAATATCCATCAGCGCCTTCAATACCGGTTTTGTAAATTTCAGCTATCAACTGATTCTTGGCGAGACCGGGTTCCGCGGTTTCGATGATCACTTCATGCATCCGCTCGACGATTCGAGCGGCCCTGCGCATGAATTCTATCTCGGTGGGGCTTTTTACTGCGCGACACCAGTTTATCAGGCCAGTGGCATCTTTGATGTCGTGAAAATGCTGCCGCAACACTTCATGTGCCTTGGCAGAATAATAATAATTGTCCAACTCCACTCCAAGCCGGGCATTTTCCAAGCCACGCTCCCGCAGCAGTTCCGCAAGCGTGTCCATGGGATGGGCATCTGGATTTTGAACGAAATGGTCGGCATAACCCACCACCTGGTCGGCAGACATCCAAACCGTGCGAAGGGCACCAGCGGCGTCCATCCCGCGACCCCACCAGACAGGATCGCCTTCAAGCGGAAGAATCACGGCCTGATGCACATAAAATGACCAGCCATCATATCCCGTCAGCCAATTCATGTTTGACGGATCAGATATGATCAGCGCGTCGAGACCGGATTGCACCATTCTTTCCCGAGCACGGCTCAAACGATTTTGATATTCTGCCTCTGAAAACAACAAGTTGGTAGACATTCTGTTTCCTCGGATTCTGTAAGATCAGGCCATCCGATGAGACTAGTGAGGTTCAGCGATAAATGAAATAGGTAGCGATGTTGGTGCGGGTCAGGCGTGCAGTTTTTTCCGCAAGGCGGTTCTGGCGAAGTTTCTCATCTTCAACAGGCGCTCTTTTGCTTTGACAACATTTTTCAGGATTTCTCCGCCATCCGGGTTGAGTGCAATTGTTAGGTCTGCAATAGGCACCCGATCCGGCCAAACTCGGTTCATCATCGTATGATTGGCTACTGCCAGACTATCTGCCTCAACAAAATTACCACGCTCTTTCAATATATTAGTCGCATTGACCATCACCTGCATTCCAGGGGAATAGGCTGACAGATTTTCGTCGAATGCCATTTTCCAAGGGACAAGATACCCATCGCGCCCCAGCATGATGAGCGAGGCGATGGGTTTCTCATTCTGGTGAAGAGAGAATATTTCGCAGTGGTTTTTTGCAGCCAGTTCGTAGACGATTTGTCGTGAAAATGCGGCAATCTTCTTGTGATTGTACAGCGCGGTACCCTTGCGGCCCTTCCAACCGCTCAGCTCGAGTATCATAAAGGCTTCGATCGCGTCGACAATTTTGTCTTTGGAACGGGCGCAATGAAAGTTGACCGGTCCTGATTTTTCAAGCTTGCGAAGTTGACGTGCCAGTTCCCGCAATCGCTTTTTGCTTAATGTCGGCTTGGGATCAGTCGATGATTCCGGATCTGGAAGCAAAGCGGCCCGTTGATGGGCCATGTTGCGGTGCGACGCCAGACCCAAGTTCCTTGTCGCATTTTGCAGCGCGGCATAGGTTGCGCTGTCTTCGCGTTGGTGGGTGAAATCGACAATAGACGGCAATTTCAGCACCGGATCAGAAAGCAGTCGCAACAGGGTTTCTGCGGATTCTTCGGCGCAGTCGCGATCAATCAGTGGCGTGCCCAAGGGCATGTATTCGTTTGACAATGGCTGCAGCACTTTGTGAGCCGGAAACCCAACCTTGTGAATCCTGACCGGCATGAACAGCCGCAAATGACGACCATCGCCGGCGGATTCCCAAAGGCACAACATCCAGGCTCCGCGCGGAGCCAGCAAAGACGTCAAGCGGGGCCACGCAGACCGCAAGACAGATGAATCAAAAAAAACATTTTGATCAAGCGCCCGACGGGATAGCCGGTCAATGTCATCGCAAAGCCGGATTAGCCCAAATGCCGGAACCAACTCCAATTCCCAAAGGTGAGAAGTCAATCCAGTGGTGCTGGTTCGCAGCATTGGTTCGCGGCTTTCAGAACGGCGCTCAACCGTGATTGGCAGGCCGTTTGATTTGCGACCGGGTTGGGACCGAATGGTTTCAAAAATGCCCATGTCTATAGCTCAACCTTCTTTGACGACAATGGCAGGAAATTTGCTCTGCTGAAAATGAACATTTGTATGCCGAGACACCGCATCGTGACCGCATACAGTGCCGTTGCTTCAAAGATCATTGTTGCCGTCGTTGCCCAGGCAGCACCATAAAGACCATAGATTGGGATGAAGGTAAAATTGAGTAGAACATTCACTGCTAATGATATGCCATAAACAGTGGCGCAAATATTCTGGTGTCCCGACATGGTCAACACGCTCTCGGCGGGACCGACCGTCGCCCGGGCAATGATCCCCAAAGCCAGGATGAACATCAAAGGATAGCCGGAGGTAAATTCCGCGCCAAAAAGTGACAGCAACAGATTTCCGGCGAGCAAGATGACCACGGCCATCAACAAGGATGGCCAGAATGTCCAGAGGCTGTGTGGAAAGTCGGGCATTTTATAGGGTTTGCTTCGGGTTTTGCGGCA
>JAALLE010000017.1 GCA_011087605.1 Hyphomicrobiales bacterium | reverse complement strand
GTCTGATGGGCCGTCTATAAAAGCATCAGGTTGGGGTAGCTGGGTAGTTACGTTTTACTTTTACTAAGACGGGCTGATTTATCGGGTTGAAGCCACGACATTGCGGCTCTGGCGATGCTACAGATATCGGCGAATTCACACAGGACTGCATGTTATGGAACAATCAGAAATAGATCTTTTACGTGTCAAAAAGGTTCAACCGTTCCTCAATCTGATTGACGGGCAATCGGTTGGCTCAGTTTCCGGTGCCGTGATGGATGTCATCAGTCCGATCGTCGGGTCGCCGCTGACAACCATTGCCAACAGCAGCGCCGCCGATATGCAAGCAGCCATTGCCTCGGCAAAATCCGCGTTTGAAGATGGCCGCTGGTGTGGTCAGCCACCTGCTGCCCGCAAGAAAGTATTGCACAAATGGGCCGACCTGATTGAGCAGCACGCTCTTGAACTGGCGGTGCTGGGCGTGCGCGACAACGGTACCGAAATCGCCATGGCCTATAAGGCCGAACCGCTGTCGGCTGCCGGCACGATACGCTATTACGCCGAGTCGATCGACAAGATCTACGGTGAAATCGCACCCACGGCAGACAATGTTCTGGGTCTGATTCATCACCAACCAATTGGTGTCGTGGGCGCCATTATCCCTTGGAATTTTCCAATGATGATCGGTGCCTGGAAACTTGGGCCGGCCCTTGGCGTTGGCAACAGCGTTGTGGTGAAGCCGCCCGAAACCGCTTCATTGACTCTTATTCGCATGGCAGAACTGGCGTTGGAAGCAGGGCTGCCCGAAGGCGTGCTGAACGTAGTCACCGGCGAAGGTGCGATTGTCGGAGAAGCGCTGGCGCTTTCCAACGATGTCGGGGCACTGGCGTTTACCGGATCGGGGACAACAGGTCGCCGTTTGATGGAATATTCCGCTCAGTCCAATCTGAAACGCGTTTATCTCGAACTTGGTGGCAAGTCGCCCCACATTATCTTCAGCGATACCAAAGACTTGGATACAGCGGCGGCGGTCGTTGCTGGTGGTATTTTCCGCAATTCAGGTCAGGTATGTGTCGCCGGGTCGCGGCTCCTGGTTCAACGGGACATTCAACGGGATTTTGCTGCAGCCGTTGTCGAGGCCAGTCAAAAGTTGCAACCGGGAGACCCATTGCAACTCGACACCAAAAGCGGAGCAATCAATTCTGCTGTACAATTGCAGCAAAACCTACATGCCGTAGAAACAGCCGTCAAAGAAGGTGGCAATGTGGTTCTGGGTGGCAATCAATGCCACCAAGAATCAGGTGGCTTTTATATGGAGCCAACAATTATCGACGAAGTTGAATTCGACCATACCGTGTTCCAGAAAGAGGTATTCGGGCCGGTGCTGACGATCACCCCGTTTGAGGATGAAAAACATGCCATCAAGCTTGCTAACGGTACCGATTATGGGCTGGCATCGGGTGTTTGGACATCAGACTTGTCCCGCGCTCACCGGATGGTGCGGGCGATCAATGCCGGGGTGGTGCATGTCAACACCTATGGTGGTGCAGATGTAACCGTGCCACTTGGCGGTGTTGAACAGTCCGGAAACGGCTCCGACAAGTCGCTGCACGCTATCGGAAAATACATGAATTTGAAGACAGCCTGGATTCAGCTTTAGGTTCATGCTCCCAATGGCTTGTCTCACCCGATATTTTTCCCCATGTATCCATCAGCAATAGTTAATTTCACTGATCCCGCATGAAACCTTTTCTGATTTTGCAACTGCGCCCTGAAACCGAAGCGTCCGACGACGAGTATCAGGCAATTCTCGACAAGGGAGGGCTGGAACCATCGCAGACGGTTCGGATAAGGCTGGATCAGCAGACAATTCCAGAAAACCTCAAGCTTGAAGATTATGCCGGCGTTATCGTCGGAGGCGGTCCGGGCTGTGTAAGTGATCCTGAATCCGAAAAACCGGAACTGGAAAAGCGCATTGAAGATGCGATCCTTGGTCTGATGCCGGCAATCACCCAGTCAGACTTTCCCTATATGGGCTGCTGCTATGGCATCGGCATTCTGGCGCATCATCTGGGCGGCAACGTTAACAAAGAGAAGTTTGGTGAAGAAGTTGGCGCGGTCGAATGCGAAGTTACCGCTGACGGGATCAATGACCCCCTGTTGCAAGGACTACCCGACAGGTTCATGGCGTTTGTCGGCCACAAGGAAGCCGTGCAGCATTTGCCGGATGGGTGCACCCATCTGCTGGCCTCCGACCCCTGCCCTTTCCAGATGATCCGCTATAAATCAAATGTCTATGCGACGCAGTTTCATCCAGAAGCAGACAGTGAAGTGTTTGAAACCCGCATCAGGATTTACAAGAACAAAGGCTATTTCCCTCCGTCTAAGGCCGATGAACTCATTCAGTTTTGCCATCAACAGGACGTTGGATTTCCTGGCCAAATTCTGAAGAAGTTCATCGATACCTACAAATAAATGCGGCCCGTTTCCGGGCCGCGATCCGTGTTCTTAAGCGGCAGGATTGGCCCGAAAGTTTGATTGCGGCCAGCGGCTGTGCCTAAAAAGACGGGCAAATATCATAACATGGGTGACGATCAGCAACGGTACCAGGAAAGTTGGAATGTACCATGCAGCTGCAAAATGTGGCACGGCTTCTGCCTGACGCAGCGCGTTGATCAGATCAATTGAGCCGACAATATTGAATGTCCAGACAAGGCCTATGGCGACGGCCATGTTTCGACGCAGCGCAATGAGGGCGAAAATTGCCAGAATGCCGCTCGCCAGATCGCCGTACCCGGCAGCAACAGCAAATCCTGACGGCATGGTGTCGGCAACAACTGCCGGGGTCAAAAACGTCATGCCGATATGTCGAAACGCGTGCGGGATAATCAATATTCCCAACGCCACCTGTAGCGGTTTTTCCACCAGCCAGGGTGCCAAATACCATCGAGACAGCAGGCCAATGACGATCAGGGTCAGAACAAATTGCAAAAGGAAAATCTCTGTGGTTCCCATAGTTTATCTCCGAGTTTGGGTTGGGGTGAATTTAAATGGATGCATCAGTTCAAAGATTTTGCTGAAAGGTACGGCAGAAGTAGTTGCGCCCGCGGGAAACATCTTTGGGCGGGCCTGCCGGATCAGCTTTCAATTTTCGAATGATGTTTATCTGTATATACATATTTTTTCCAAAAAAAATCCTACTTCGACTCAACCAATTGCAGCAGATCGGCTAATTCGCTCCACCGCTCCTGGCCAAAAACATCAAGCATTTTTTGTTGGGTCATCTGCCAATGTGGCAACGCCTGACGGAACACCGCCTCCCCCTGTTGCGACGCTTTGACAATTCGGACCCGCTCGTCTTCGTGGAAACTGGCATCTTCCACGAGACCGCGTTTGGACATGACCTGAAGATTTCGAGTCAGCGTTGTCCCGTCTGTCGCCAAAGCTTCCGACAGTTGGCCAATATTTTGCGGCCCCTCCATTATCAACGCCGCCAGCAATGTGAATTGCGTGTTGCGCAGCCCAACGGGTTTCAGGGCAGCATCATAGGTTTTCGCAACAATCCTTGCCGCCCGGCGCAATCGAAAACTAACGCAGGAAGTTGGAGACATTGGATCAAACGGAGTGGTCATTGACTACAGGTCACGGGTAATTTCATTTACCTGCATATACAGATAATGACCACAAACCCGTTTGTCAATATCTGGTCATGATTGCTCCGGGAGATCGCCTCAGATGAAGTTGATATAAAAGTCGCGCTGGGCCTCAAACGACAGGTCTTTTGTCTTGGGCACCTCTTCCAGCTTCATGAAGGCATGGTTGTCCACCAGATCCTGACCGACGGCTGCACACAGGGCTTTGTCTTTTGTCAGATCGCCAATGGCCTCCTCCAGCGAAGCGGCAGCGCCAGTCGTTGCGTCGTTTTCATCAAACCCATTACCGGTTTCAGCTGGCGGCAATTGATAGTCGTTCTCCATCCCCAGCAGTGCCGCCTGCAATACACTGGCAACAGCGGTGTAGGGGTTGGCCGAAGCATCAGCCATACGGTGTTCAAGCCGGGCTTTGCTACCGCCTTCCTCAGATACGCGGGTCGTGACATTGCGATGATCACCACCCCAGTTTTGCCAATATCCGGAAAGCGAAGCCGGTTGAAGGCGAGCATAGGAATTGGCCGTCGGTGCGATAAGACCAGCCAAGCCCTTATGATGATGGACCAGCCCGGACACGCAGCCACGGGCCAGATCGTTCATATGATCCGGGCCGCCTTTCGAACCGGCGTCGAATGCGTTGTTGCCGTCTCTGTCGAGAAACGAAAAGTTGATGTGCAGGCCACTTCCGCCGGCTTCCTCGATCGGCTTGGGCATAAAAGTCAGATGCAGCCCCTGCTCGAATGCCAGTTCGCGGGCCATAAGTCGAAACAATACGATGTCATCAACTGCCTTGAGCGCGTCATCAAATGTCAATGTGTATTCGAACTGCGATGCGTCATATTCGGCGGTAAACATTTCAATAGGAAAGCCCAGCTCTTCAGAAGCCTCCCAAATTTCATCGTTGAAACGATGCGGGTCGGTAAACGGACCAGTCCCATAAACCACGGCGCCGGGACTGCCATAGGGCTCCAGCTTTCCTGCTTCATTTTGTTGCAGCACAAACCCTTCCAGCTCAATGCCGACTTTCGGTGTCAGCCCTTTTGCTTCCCATGCAGAAATTGCTCTTTTCAATGCTCCTCTGGGACAAATGCCAAGGGGATTTCCAGCCGCGTCAAAAAGATCTCCAATGACTATATCTGTGCTGTCGTGCCAGCTTTCGCGGACATCTTCCGACTGCCACTGCATTTCCATATCCGGCAGGCCTTCCATCATCTTGGAACTGGGCGATGGCAACAAGTCCCGGTCATAGTGGGTGCCAAATACGCTTTGGCAGAATCGTGTATGACCGGCCTTGGCTTTTGATGCAGGCAAATATTTGCCACGCATGATGCTCAGATGATCGCAAAAAACTGCGCGAAGGCGATTGCTCATGGAAATTCCTCTAGTTTAAGCGAATGGAGATAGGTAGTTCTTTCAAGCCACCTACAAAATTGGATCGAACGAATTTGTGGTCACCTGCCGCCTTAATTTGGCTGATGCGATTTGCCAGTTCCTGAAACAGCACCCGCACCTCCAGCCGTGCCAACCACATGCCGAGACAAAGATGCGGGCCGCCCTGACCGAATGCCAGATGGCGGTTTGGAGACCGCTGCAGGTCTACATGGAACGGTTTCTCAAACGCCGTATCGTCACGATTACCAGACACAAACCAGTATAAAACCTTGTCGCCTTCGCGGATTGTTTTGCCGTGCATTTGGTGATCGCGGGTCGCTGTGCGCCGGAAGTAAACTGCCGGAGATGCCCATCGAATAATTTCATCTGGGGCCGTTTTCCAGATATCGCCTTGCAGGCCAGCTTCCTGCAACTGGCTCAGAAGCTCAGGCTGCACGCACATTGCATGAATGCCGGCAGAGATTGAGTAGCGGGTGGTATCATTGCCTGCGGCGACCAGCAGGCAGAAGAAGTTGCGAAATTCGTTTTCCGATATCACTGAACCGTCCTCAGCCGGTTGGCGGATCAGATGAAGAATGCCATCCGTATCACCGGCGGCATCTTTGGCGTCCATCAACTCGGTCGCATAATTGTAGAGTTCGGCGCCAGCAGGCGAGTTGAAGGGCATCATTCGGTAGTCATCGGTGGTCAGCTTATCGAGAACATGATCGGTGAAATCCGGGTCGGTGTTGGAGATCAAAGCATCTCCCTTTTCCACCAGCCAGGGCAGATCCTTTTCCGGCACACCAAGAATCCTGCCCAACATGCGCATGGGAAGTTCGCGCGATATTTTTTTGTGGCGTCGAAGGTGTCGGTGCTCAGCGCATCATCCAAAATATCAATGCAAAGCTCGCGAATGTCCTGCTCAAATTCAGCAATCACCGGCGCCGAGAAGGCTTTTTGCACTTTCATGCGCATGGCGCGGTGTTCTGCTCCGTCGGTTTCCTGAAAAGTCCGGCGGGCGAGATATTCCTCATAGGTCTGATCCTCCATCCGAATGCCACGGGCCGAAGAAAACACCTCAAAATTGCGATTCATTTCCAGAATATCTGCGTGACGGGTAACCGACCAGAAGTCCTCACCACCATCATAATGCGTCCAATGCAGCGGGTCATCTTTGCGCAAACGTGAAAACGTGTTGTGGGGCGCACCATGGACAAATGTGTCGTGGCTGGTCAGGTCGGCATGCCCATCATCAGTCAGTTTCCAGATTGTCACATCAATAGTCCAGCCATGTATTCTCCAAAACTACTTAACATGCTACATATTGGCTGAATAAAATCTAGGGCTGATCGGCATGCATCTGGCAATTCTGGTGACCAATACAGATGAAAGCGGTTTTGCTGACCGCCATCCCAAGGATGGTGAAAAGTTCAGCAACCTCATTCATGCGGTGCGCCCGGATTGGGAAATCAGCGTTTTTCAGGTGAAGGATGACCATCAATGGATCGACCGGCTCAAATTGCTGGTCATTGAAGCGCATCAGGCCGGGCAACCCATATTCGGCGCCTGTTTCGGCCATCAAATGATTGCACAGGCGCTCGGTGCTGAAATTGGTGACAACCCGACAGGTTGGGTTCTGGGCACAGTTCAAACCAGCAGCGTATCCAAACCTGAATGGGAAGCGGATCTGCCCGACAAAATCAATTTTTACGCCGCCCACCATGAGCAAGTCCTCAACCTGCCGGATGGCGCAGAGCTGATACATCAGGCACCGACCTGCAACATTGCTGGCTTTCGCATCGGCAATCAGATTTATACAACCCAATACCATCCCGAAATGGAGCATCAATTCATCACGGCTCTTACTGAAGAATTATCGGGCGAGCTACCCGGCGACGTGATTGCTGCATCAACGCAATCTCTTGCTTCAAGATCACACTATATGGAATTTGCCGAGTCTATTGCCCGATTCTTTGAACTCAAAAGATCGGTTTAACGACTGATTGTTCCGGGGGATCATTGAACCGGCTGCTCATTTGTTGATAGGCTTGACGGTCAAAAGTTCTGCTGGCCGGAAGGGTTCAAATTGCGCGCCTCAAAAATGGTTCATGTCGTCAGCTGCCACGCGGCCGGCGAAGTCGGTGATGTCATTGTCGGCGGGGTCGCACCGCCACCGGGAGATACGCTGTGGGATCAGCGAAGCTGGATAGCGTCAGACGAAGTTTTGCGCAATTTCGTGCTCAACGAGCCGCGCGGTGGGGTATTTCGGCACGTCAATCTTCTGGTGCCACCGGTCCACCCGGAGGCTGATGCAGCCTGGATCATCATGGAACCAGAAGATACACCACCGATGTCCGGCTCCAACTCCATGTGTGTCACAACCGTGTTGCTGGAAACCGGCATCCTGCCGATGCAGGAACCTGTAACGTCGCTGGTTCTGGAAGCACCCGGTGGACCTGTGCGGGTTGAAGCTCAATGTTCAAACGGCAAGGTGACAAAGGTCTCGGTTACTAACGTGCCCTCTTTTGCCGGCCAACTCGACAAAGCTCTGGAAGTTGAGGGACTGGGCACGCTGACAGTCGATACAGCTTTTGGAGGCGACAGTTTTGTCCTTGTAGACGCCGCCCAGGTTGGATTGGAGATTGTGCCAGACAATGCCCGGGAACTGGCGACATTGGGTGCCAGAATCACCGACGCCGCCAATCAGCAGATCGGGTTTTCTCATCCTGAGATAGCCGACTGGAACCACATTTCTTTCTGCGAGTTTACCGACCCCATTCGTCAGGAGAATGGCCTGTCGACCGGACTCAACACTGTGTCGATCAAGCCAGCTAAACTTGATCGTTCTCCCTGTGGCACAGGGACATGTGCACGCATGGCGGTGTTGCACGCCAAGGGTCAAATGAAAGTCGGCGACCGAATGCTGGCGAAATCCATCATCGGGTCCGAATTTGAGGGAGAAATTTTGGATACTGTTCAGTTGGGGGGACAGACAGCAATCGTTCCAAGAATCTCCGGCACCGCCTGGATCACTGGCACCCATCAGGTGACACTCGACCCCACAGACCCATGGCCCCAAGGCTATCGCTTGAGCGACACCTGGCCCAAAATTGAGTAAGCGCCGCTGACCCGAAAGCCAGCGGCGGCGATGTTCGTTTTAGTCAGCCTGCATCAGGTGCTGGCCGTGTGGATTGTCGATGACCAAGAGCCACGTGCCATCCACCTGCCTGCGCAGCACTGCCACTGACAATCCTGATTGGGTGATTGACTGACCGTCCGCAGATGTCGCCTGCATCGTCCACGGGGCAATGTGAACAGCCAGATTTCCCGAGACCATCACTTCATGGCCGGCATAGGAAAATTCCGGCTTAAGAGTAAAGGCTCCTTGAAACATTTGCTCAATTGTCTTGCGGTCGGAGATGAATTGTCCGGGCTCAAAGGCAATTGCCGGTGACTTTTCATACGCGTTCATCACCTTCGACAAATTGCCGTTGTGAAAGGCTTCAGTCATGGAACTAACGCTTGCGAGAACGTTTTTTTGATCTTCAGTCATAGGTTTATCCTGTTTTGCATTTGCTGGATTTAGGGTGAGCAGACCGGTCAGACAAAGGGTCAGAAACGGAGAGGATTTATGCATGGGTAGTGTCCTTGTTGCTGGATTTTGCCCGCACGGGGCCGTTGCCGCTGGCACCTGCCTGCGGTTGGAGAAATTGATTGGTGGGCCTTGTGTTAGTGGACTTCGCCTTCAACAATGCGGGCAATGGAAGTACCGAAATCCCGCGGGCTTGAAAGCGATGAAGTTGCTGTTTGCAATTTCAACACGGTCAGTTCGCGTTCTATCTTCTGGGCCATAGCGACGACTTCCTGATATCCGGGCGCATCTCCTGCGGCAAAGCGGATTTGTTCGGGATCTACGCGCCTGGCCTTGAGAGCCGCCGGCAACCGCCGCGGACAAGAGCACTTGGCCTTAGCATTGGCCAAACCGCATCTGGTGGCTGTAAACGCGACAACCTCGCCGCGCGCCCGCGAGAGACGCTTACGATAATTGGCGTGAGAGATTTCAAGAATCTCGGCAGCTTCAGAATGGTCAAACTCCAAGATATCGCCCAGCACATAGGCTATGCGGTGTTTATGGTCGAGGCAGAGCAGCATCGCCATTGTGCAGGATATGCGCAATTCATTGAGCATAACTACATCGTCGGCAGCAGGAGCTGGATCGACCAGACCACTTTCCAGGTCCTCGCCAAACATCTCGAAGGTCAGCCCCAGATCACGCTGCTGAATTTTCCGCGCGGTCAGCAGGTAATTGGTCGCCACCCGGTAAAGCCAGGTATTAAAAGCACTTTCGCCCTTAAACGTAGACAATTTTGTAACCACCAGAATGAGAATTTCCTGAGTTGCTTCAAGAGCGTCATCGGGATTCGCCAACATCCGCATGGCGAGTCGGTGGATGCGGTCCTGTATGATGCGGACCAATCCTTCCAGGGCAGAATGACTGCCTGCCTGGGCGGCTTTTACCAGTTTGAATTCTTCGTCTGCCACACCAAACCTCCAATAGATTGTTTAAACTATTAGACGAGCCCGAGGGGCAATGTGTGACAGATTTTCTGAAATTAATTTCCATTCAGCGCACAGGGCCGGAGTCAGGCTGGGGCAGCCACCAGCGATTCCAGATCACCAATCGTGTCCAGCATTGAAATATCGAAATCCGTATCCGCCAGATCAACACCAAATTCGCTTTCCAGCATGATCATCAGTTCTGTGGCGGCCAGCGAATCCAGCAGGCCGCTGGTAAAAATCGGATCTGTGGTGGCCACATCTACAGCTTTACCGCGCTCCTGAAGCATGTCTGTCACGACCGTTTTAATAGCTCTGCTCATCTTGTTCTCCTCTCACTGGGCAAAAATGTGGTTTAAATTCCGAACAGCGACAGCGCAAAACTGCCCCTTTCGGTCAGCGATCCCTCGCCGGATATGTCATCGAAAATCTTCAAAAAGCAGAAGAACGCGCAGACATTGAGCCGCGGCAAAACTTCATAGCGCAAAAACCCATCCTCCGGCTTGGGAGCCGCACTGCGCCACTGCGAAATCATCAGCCCGGTTGCCAGCGCCATCGAGTAAAACAGGGCCGGGTAAAAGATCGGCAGCGCCTCGGTGATCGCCAGATCGGCAAAGACATAGGTTTCGCGAGAAAAGTGGTACAGAAAATTGCCCAGACCAGCAGCACAGAAAGTGGCAAAGGCGACCCGCACTTTGGTATTCTTTTTGAAATAGCGCATGAAGGCCGGATAAAAGAAAAAGTCGACCAGCAATTCCTTGAAATAGAAAAAATAGCGGTTCCAGAATTCAGCCAGGCTACGCGACGCCAGCGGGTTGCGGGTATTGCGCGGAATGCGATAGCCCATCATGCGTATTACGGCGACAATGAAATGGCCCCAAATCGCGATGATCAACAAATCGCTGAAGTAGTTGGCGATAAGGCTGGCCCAGTTCACGCCGTTGCTGAACCCTTGCCCCGCTGCTTGGGCAAGAATGGCGTCGTGCAGCGATGGGACCGCCATATTTCCGGAAACCACCAAGTCCAGCAGTTTAACTACACCAGTCAGGATCAACGCCCATACGGCCAGCTTCAAGCCTTTCAATCGGGTGATCGCCAGTTCCATTTCATTGGCGGCGTCAAATTTGTTGAGATAGCCAAAGCTCTTGCCAATTGGCGTTGCACTGCCGCCCCAAAATCCGCGCAGGAATCCGGCGCGGGCCAATGTCGGAGTTGCATCCTTAGATTTCTGGTCCACTGCCGCATAGGCCAGATACCAGAAACTTGAAATGAATACGCCGACAATTGCCCACAGAACAGCCGACAAATATGAACTTTGGGGAACGGCAAAGGCGATTAAAAGGAGCGCGCTCCACACCGACATTAACGCCAGAACCGGACGCTTGGCGATTTGATTATTCTTGTTGGCTCGTTGCCAATACAAAAAAGCGGCTCCCAGCAAAACCACCAAGGCAACTGCACTGAACTGAAGCGCAATTTGAGGGACGCCGGCTGGAAGAATCGCCGACTTGGCTCTCACCAACTCCGTCCAGCCTTCCACGCGGAATGGTCGCAAAAACAGGTAGAACAGGGAAGCACCCACCATCAGCGGCAAACGTCGAGAAGGCATCAGTGCAATAGCAAACAAGGTCAGGGCAATAAGGGCCAGACTGGCCCTGGAAAACTCAAAACTGACGGCCAGCGCCAATATCACGACGGCATGCAGGCAAAGGATTCCTGGCAACGAGGTGGCGAAAATTTGCGCTGCAGGGTTCTGATCCATGGTCAGCCAGGCACGCCGCCACTGGAGCAACGAATGGCCGCCTTCAACTGGCGATTGAGAAGTGACGAAACTCATATCCGATCACCACTCATGGGGGCCGTTGACGCAACCAGAAAACCGGTCTGCACGAGTGCAGTCCGACAACCCGCATGATCAAATCTGTTGCGCATCACCATTGCAGTTAACCCAGCCCTTTAGCCCAGACCTAAACTGCTGGATTAACAGGGAAAGAATCAATGTGAATAGCGAATTAACCCTAATTTTCAGGGCTTTATTCACTATTTCAACTAATCTGATTCAATCCGCCAAGTGCCTGAATTAACCGGGTTTTGGAGATGGTTGCTGCTCAATTGAGGGTTTCAACGCGGTTAATCATAGCGATAATCAACGTACAAATTTCAATCCAAATGGGCAGCAACCCATCAATTGCGCACAAGTTGGTTCTGCGGATCATAGCGCCCGAATTCACCAACTTTGCAGGGCGACGTCATTCCCACATGTGAAATTGCCAGATCGCCAGACTGGTCCAACGCCGTGGGATCGACGAATGCCATGGCGATGTTCTGCCCGGTTCGATATCCCCATGCTGCGGAGGTGACCGTGCCAACAACCTTGCCATCACTATAAACTGAATCGCCAGGATGGGCGGGGGCTTCCTTGCTGTTTACGGTAAGAGAAACAAACCGGCGACGCGGTCCGCTCTGCTGCATGTCGAGCAAAGCCTGTTTGCCGATGAACTCCTTGTCGAAATCCACGAAACGCGCGAGTTCGGATTCCAGCGGATTGAATTCAGTGATCAGGTCGGCTTTCCAATGGCGATATCCTTTTTCCAATCGCATACTTTCGGTGGCCATCAGGCCGAACGGCTTCATGGCGAGCGGTTCGCCGGCCCGTTGCAGCAGAACATAGACCTGCGCCAATTGTTCGTTTGGAATGTGCAGTTCCCAGGCCAGTTCGCCAGAGAACGAGACCGCCATGGCAACCGTTTCCACGTGTCCGATATGGACGGTTTGGCAGGTCAACCATTTGAAGTTTTCAGCACTCCAATCGGTGCGCGGAGCTGCGCTTTGCAACACGTCGCGGGATTTGGGTCCAGCGACCACCAGAATCGTGTGGCTGTTGGTCAGGCTGGTAATCTCAATATCGCTGTCAGCGGGAAGGTGTTCATTCAACCAATCCATGTCATGAAATTCAGACGCGGCGGCTGATCCATACCAGATACATTCATCGGACAAATTGGCAAGCGTCGCCTCGCCTTTCACATTGCCCAGATGGTTGAGGAAATAGGCCAGACCGACTTTGCCGATTTTGCGACTGACCTTGCTGCACATGATCCCGTTCAGCCAGTCATGCACATTGCTGCCGGTAATCTGATAGCGATTGAATCCAGAGACTTCCATAATGCCGACATTGTTTTGAACATTGGCAACTTCCTGACCAACCAAGTCAAATGTGTTGTTGAAGCGGAATGAATGGACCTCTTCGAAATCAGCATTTGGTTTGAAATACAGCGCCCGTTCCCATCCATTCACAACACCAAACTCCGCCCCCTGCTCTGCCAGTCGGTGGGTAATCTGTGTGGTCTTGATGGGACGACCCGCCGGGCGATGCTCATGTGGCATGTGGAAACGGAATTCGTTTTGATAGTCCTCGATCGCCTTCAGCGCGGTATATTCCTCATTGGCATAACGGGTGAAGCGACGCGGATCGAGGCACCAGGTGTCGTAGCAGGCTTCGCCATGGGCGATGATCTGCGCCAGCAACCAACCGTGGCCGCCACCTTCCCCCAAACCGGCACGCAAACCGGTGATGCAATAAGCATTGCGTTTGCCAGGAATTTTGCCAACCAATGGCAAGCCATCCGGCGTATAGGTGATCGGGCCATTGATAATCGACTTGATGCCGGTTGTTTCCAGACATGGCAGGCGAGCAAAGGCCCCTTCCATTACGTCAACCACACGATCAAGGTCATCGGGACACAGGGCCATGGTGAAATTCGGATCGATACCGTCGAGGCCCCAGGTCTTGCAGTCCTGTTCGTAAAATCCGATCAGTAGACCCTTCTTTTCGGCACGCTGATAGAAATCATCCCGTGGGCAGCGGATCAGCGGTACCCGGAAATCATCCCCCAGGTCGACGATCTCGGGAATATCTTCCGTCAGCATATATTGATGTTCCATAGACGCGACGGGGTGTTCCACGCCCATCATGGCGCCCACTTCGTTGCATCGATATCCACCAGCATTGACCACTTTTTCGCACGAAATATCACCCTTGGACGTGTGCACAATCCAAGTTCCGTCTGGATTTTCGGTCAGATGGGTTACCGGCGTAAACCGGTAAACCTCTGCCCCGGCTTTACGGGCGCGGCGGGCCAGTGCCTGGCACAATTGCGCGGGATCGATGTCACCGTCGAGCGGATCCCACAGGGCCCCCAGCAGATTGTCAGTGGTAATCAATGGATGGCGACGTTTGCATTCCTGTGGATCGAGAATCTCAAAATCCACATCCATGCCCTTGGCCATCGACAGGAAATGCTCATAGCCATCGAGATGATCCTGAGTCGTCGCAAACCGTAATCCGCCCGTCGCGTGATGATAGTTGATCGGATAATCCGGGTCTTCAGACATTTCCTTGTACAGATTGATCGAATGGGTCTTCAGGCCAACCATGGTCTGGTTGCCACCAAAATTGGTCACTTGGGCAGCCGAGTGCCAGGTGGTGCCAGACGTCAATTCATCGCGCTCTACCATCACACAGTCTGCAATGCCCTCCTGAGTGAGGTGATACAAAGTGGAGCAACCGGCGATGCCGCCACCGATGACGACGACCTGAGAGTGAGTTTTCATGACTTTGCTGTCCTGGACGATTTATGAGGCACCTGTGCCGTGCTGCAGGATCAGCTGATTGGCAAGGCAAATCCAGTCGCAGCAAGCTTGTTTAAAATTAATCGAAGTACAGATTTAGATTATTTAAAATTAGTCCACATCAAACACCTGAACGCGTGCCGGAAGCTGGAGCTTATCAGCGTCGTTGTGAAATACATCGCTCAAACAAGCACGTAAATCGCTCGCCGCCCTTTCGGGTACGGAACTCAAAATATCCTTGCGGGCATAGAGCGAGACAATTCGGCTGAAGGCGGGCATGGGCAGTTTGTAAAAGGCGAACTTCTGATGGGTATCGTCTCGGTGAGAAAGCGTTCCATGAACCGCCGAAGCTGTGCTGATTGCCCAGCCACCCGTCGCCGCAACCATCGAAAACAAAGTCTGATTGGATGAGAACTCATGCACTTTTGGCGGCACAAACTTTATCCGCCGCAGCTGGGCCTCTACCTGCCGTCCCATATGTTGTTCGCGAGCATAGCGAACCATTGGATGGTTGATCAGGTCGGACAATTCGGGATTAGCCGTAATCGTCGGGCTGGTCACCAGAATATAGGGATCGCGCATCAGGGGATGTTCTTCAATCCAGTCGACCGGGTCCATCGCGTCGACGGCGACGATCAGATCTGTGGCGCGGCTGCTCAAAATGGAGAAATTCTCGTGACTGGGGCCACTTTTGACGACAAATCGCGAATTGGGAAATGCCTCGCTCAACTTCGTCAGCCAGCGTGGCATGATGTGATTGTCAAAATCCTCCACCACCGCCATGCGCAGTGTAAAATGCGGTGACTCCTGACGGGTCGTGAGTTCGGTGATCGCACCGTCCACCTCGTCCAAAATCCGTAGCGCCCGCTGGCGAAACAGATGCCCAGCTTCCGTTAGTGCAAATCGTTGTGCGCTGCGCTCAACCAAGCGCGTGTTGAGGACTTTTTCCAGGTTGGTCAATTGCAGCGAAATAGCAGAAACACTGGCCCCCAGACGTTGTGCACCCTGCGATACCGAGCCCTCCTCGACCACGGCAATAAAAGCTTCGATGGCCCGAAATGAAAGCTTCCCGCTGCCCTTATCTGCCATAGTTTTTCTCAAATGTTGTTTTCGGTTTTTCAAAACAACACCTAACGGCTTGTTTCCCTCTCCGGCAAGGCGAAAATGCGCCATTGGAAGCAGATCGAACAAATGGGACAGGTGTCATATGGCCAGAAGTGGCAGATCAGGGGGGCGTGCCTCTCGCGTGGCGGCACGCACCGCACCGGTCTCGGATATTAATCCCTGTCCACCGGGCCAGATTGGTGGCCAATATCGCCCGCTCAACGACCATGATCTGAAACGGGTGATCGACACGGCTTTTAAAATTCTTTCCGACATAGGCATGTCCGAAGTCCCCGACAGTTTTCAGACCATCGCATTGCAAAAGGGTGCAGCACTAAACGAGCTTGGTCGCCTCACCTTCTCCCGCGATCTGATGGAAGACATTATCGATGGAGCTGCCAAGACATTCATCTATCATGGGCGTGATCCCAAACATGATTTTGAGTTGGGCGGGGACCGGGTCTATTTCGGCACGGGTGGTGCTGCGGTGCAGACACTTGATCTGCAGTCCGGTGCTTACCGACCATCAACCCTGGCTGATCTTGCCGATTTCACCCGCCTCATTGATACGCTGGAGAATGTCAGCTGGTTTACCCGCTGCTGCGTGGCGACCGATGTGCCGGACATAATCGACCTCGACGTAAATACCGCCTACGCCCTGTTGCGTGGCACGACCAAGCCCGTCGGCACCAGTTTTACCATCGCCGAAACAGTTGATCCGATCATCGATATGTTTGATGTAGCGCTGGGCGGTGAGGGCAAATTTGCCGAACGTCCATTTTGCAAAGCGCATATTTCTCCGGTCATCTCGCCGCTGCGATACGGAGAAGATGCGGTAGAGGTGACCCAGGCCTGTATCCGGCGGCGTGTTCCAATCAACTCCATCATTGCCGCTCAATCAGGCGCAACCGCCCCTGCCCCGCTGGCTGGCATGTTAGCGATGACCACGGCGGAGACCTTGGCCGGGCTGGCCCTGGTCAACCTGCTCGAGCCGGGCTATCCGATGATTTTCTCGAACTGGCCACTGGTGATCGACCTGCGCACCGGGGCTTTTTGCGGCGGCGGCGGTGAAATTTCGATCCTCAACGCAGCTTCTGCACAGATTTCCAACCATTTGGGCCTGCCGTCAGGCGTGGCCAGTTCGATGGCGGATGCAAAGTCGGTCGACGCACAGATGGGCTCAGAGAAAGCCATGAGTGCGGTTGCTGCCGGTCTTGCTGGCGCCAACATGGTCTATGAATCCTCCGGCATGATGGCAAGCCTTCTGGGCGCGTCCTTTGAAGCCTTTATCATCGACAATGAGATGCTCAACCATGTGCATCGCATGATCCGTGGCATTGAAGTAAATGACGAGACACTCGGGTTTGAAACCATTCTTGAGACTGTCACTGGCGAGGGTCATTTCCTCGGCTCCAACCAGACAATGGGCGCCATGCAGCGGGACTATTATTACCCCGACCTTGCCAATCGGGACGACCCGCGCACCTGGGAGCAGAAGGGTAAGGAAGACATCTGGCAGACGGCTAATCAAAAAGCCCTGGACATCCTTGGGCAACATCATCCCGACTACCTCAGCAGCACTGCTGATCAGAAAATCAGGCAGTCCATGAATATTCTGCTTTGATCATTGCAATAGGTGCTAGGATCGTGATCGGGTGCAATATCTGGCCGCAAATCGAGCTTTGAAAGAGACATGCAGCAGGTCGATCATAAAACGATAATTGCGAGTCTGACCGCCGCGCAACGAACATCCCTGCTGCAGCGATCTGATGCTGCTGGCCTGAAACATTTCGCCGCCTATCTGGCGGCGATGGCGCTGTGCACTTTGCTAATTGTTCAACAGGCACCGCTTCAGCCGCTGGTCGTGCTCATGCAGGGCCTTTTCATCGTCTTTCTTTTCACGCTTTTGCACGAAACGGTACACCGCACGCCGTTTGCCAGCGAAAGCCTCAATCTTTGGGTGGGCAGGTTCTGCGGATTTCTCGTATTCCTAGGACCGGAATGGTTTCGCTATTTCCATTTTGCCCATCATCGTTACACCCATGAACCAGGCAGAGACCCGGAACTGGCCAGCGCAAAGCCAGAAACGGCACTGCAATACCTGACATATATTTCTGGAATCCCTGAGACGTTTCAACGCATCCGCACGTTGTTTCGCAACGCGATTTACGCCAATCGCGATGCATATGTCCCGATCAAAGGAAAAACCAAGGTGATGAAGGAGGCGCGGATTCAATTGGCTCTCTATGGAGCCCTGATCGCCGCCAGCATCGCTCTGGAATCCACGTTTCTGGTGTGGGTCTGGCTCGTTCCGTTTCTCGTGGGCGGACCGTTTTTGCGTGGTTATTTGCTCGCCGAACATGCCCGCTGCCCTCACGTGGCATCGATGTTGGAAAACACCCGCACCACATTCACCACACCACTGGTGCGATTTCTCGCCTGGAACATGCCCTATCACGTGGAGCATCACGCCTATCCGGCAGTCCCGTTTTACAAACTGCCCGAATTTCACGAAGTTATCCGCGGCGAGATTTCTTATCTGCAGGATGGATATGTGCGTTTCAATCGCACCTATCTGAAAGACGGTATGTCAGGAAAATTAACCGCGGAGAATCAATCCAGGGACTGAAGGAGCGTTTCCATGGAAAACTCAATACTGATTGCAAAATTGATGGGACCAGTGGTTCTGGTCGCCGCAATTGCCATGTTGAAAGATCCCGATGATTTGCTGTCGATGGGCCGAGAGTTTCTCAAGAGTCGAGCTTTGATATTTATCTCCGGCGTATTGGCACTTCTCGGCGGACTGGCCGTTGTCAACTTTCACAATATATGGATCGCTTCCTGGCCGGTGGTGATCACCCTGTTTGGTTGGGCAATGGTGATCGGCGGTGCGATGAGGATCGCACTGCCAAATGTTGTTGAATCGATCGGCGGAGCGATGTTGAAACATTCGTCAATGGTGCGTGTTATGGCGATCATCTGGCTAAGTTTTGGAGTGGGAATTAGCTATGTTGGATATTTCTGACCTTGCTTGGCATAGCAGGATCAGATTCAAGCAAAGGGCTGCAGTTTAAAGGGGAATTGAATTGGATCGGTTTGATCTGGGGAACCACAAAAAAACAATTTCAACGGCCTCACCACAGGCGCAGTACTGGTTCGATATGGGGCTCAACTGGTGCTACGGATTCAACCACGAAGAGGGGGTGAAGTGCTTTGAAAAAGCACTGGAATATGACCCCAATTGTGTAATGGCGCATTGGGGCGCGGCTTATGGGAGCGGCCCGTTTTACAACAATGTCTGGCGACAATTTAGCCGCGATGAGGCTGATGCAGCAACACGATTCAGTTTTGAGCATATCGAGCGCGCGCGCGTTCTGTCAGTCCACGCTTCAGCGTTGGAAAATCATTTGGTCGAAGCACTTGCTATGCGCTTTCAAAGACCGCACGCCGTTTCAGGCGATGAATTCGATCAGTGGGATGACGCCTATGCTGATGCGATGCGCAAAATCCATCGATCCTATCCGGACGATCACGATGTGATGGCACTGTTTGCCGAGGCGATGATGACCCGCACCCCATGGAAATTGTGGAATGTAAAAAGCGGCAAGCCTGCAGCGGGATCCGATGTGCTGGAGATTCTTGATGTTGTTGAACGCTCAATCCAACTCCGGGATGCTGCCAGCGAACCCCAGCACCCGGCCATTCTGCATCTGCATATTCACGCGACCGAAATGTCCAACGAGCCCGAACAGGCAATCCGTTCTGCCGATATTCTGGGCACATTGTGCCCCGATGCAGGACACATGAATCACATGCCCGGGCACACCTATGTTCTGTGTGGTGACTATAGCAAAGCCAAGGCCGCCAGCGAAAAGGCAATTCGGGCCGACAACAAATATGTTGACTATGCCGGACCATTCAATTTCTACACCACAGCGCGAGCCCACGATCTGCATCTGATGATGTATGCCTGTATGTATTTGGGGCAGTATCAACCGGCCATCGCGGCTGCGGATCAAATGTGCGCAACTCTCACCAGGGAAGTTTTGGGCGTCAAAGACCGACCTCAACTCGCCATCACCATGGAGGGGTATTACTCCATGAAGATGCATGTGCTGGTGCGGTTTGGTCGCTGGCAGGATATCGTTGACGAACCGATGCCGGAGGATCCGCAGCTTTATTGCGTCTCCACCGCAATGCATCATTACGCCAGGGGCGTTGCGCAAGCAGCGCTAAAAAACATTGAAGCGGCGGAACGCGAAAAAGCGTCGTTTTATGAGGCCGTGGAGAAAATTCCCGCAGACCGGAAATTTTTCAACAATGATGCCCGTTCAACGCTTTCAGTTGGTGAAAAGATGCTCGAGGGCGAACTGGAATATCACCGGGGTAATCACCAACTGGCCTTTCAACATCTGCGCGAGAGCGTCTATCGCGACGACAATCTTGAATATACCGAGCCCTGGGCCTGGATGCATCCGCCGCGCCATGCACTGGCGGCGCTGTTGTTGGAGCAAGGCGAGTTTGAAGAGGCCGAAGCCGTTTACCGAGCAGATCTTGGCCTGGATAATGTGTTGCAAAGATGTGCACAGCATCCCGACAATGTATGGTCGCTGCATGGGCTGGTGGAATGTTTACGTCAACGCGGTGAACGGCGAGAACTGCCTGCACTTGAAACCAAACTGAACGCGGCACTGATCAAGGCCGATCTGCAGATTACCTCATCATGCATGTGTCGACAGAATTCATTGAGCGGCTGACATCCATTGCGGAACCTCCAGCTGATAGAAGGCAGGCGCCGCTTCTGACATCTGGTTAAACCGCACATCAAATATGGTCTGCATCTCCCGGCGAGCCAGTTTCCTGTGTAGTTCTGAGGCGTTGGAATAGTGCCGAACCAGATGCAGAAAATAGATGTTGAAATTGTAGGCGCCGCCTTGTTCGGGACCATCAAGCAGGACCGCGTCGCATGATTTTTCCGGCTCTCGTTGGCACGGCACATGGGTGTTTATCCCCTCCTCCAAATGCCGCATTTCATGCATCAGGATACCTGCAATCTGCACCGGGTTGTTGTCCGCCAAAACAATATTATTCAGCGTGATTTGACGAGTCTCAAAAACCGTATTGCCAGCATGCGAAAACAGTAAGTCATGGTCCAGCAACGGGGATTGCCGTTTTAACCGCCGATAAAAATCACCCCCCTGCTCCGGTTTGGCGGATTGTTGAATATCCAGATTTTCGAGAAAATTCAGGGCCCCAACCAGTCCGGAAACTATTGAAGGACACTCAAACTCTGCTCGGTTCCAAGCCTTCGAATATTCAAACTCTGTTTGGTATTTATCCCGCCAGAGTTTGTTTAGCTGCTGGCATTGGCTGTTGGAAACGGACAGATCAAACCTTACGGGCTGCACGAATATCACAAACACCAACAAAAGCGTTCCGATAAACAGAACCAATGATCGCAGTTCGGATCGGTTTCTTTTCTGGCGAGCTTGAGGGTCGTACATGAATTGAGTCTTGCCGGTTTAAAGCGATACAACAAGTGGAAGCAGATCTCGGCATCTCTCAGCGGTGCGTCTCAATCAGCTTGGTGATGTGATCAGATACACCGCGCGCATCCACTTCAGCCGCCCGCACCAAGGCATCAAAGTGATCCATCAACGAGCGAACACGCTGTCCCTCGCGAAATGCCAGATAGAACTGGCCGACGTAGATGACTGCCAGATTTGGGCCGAACACCGTCACAGGGGCGCTGAAAATTGTTCGCGCATTAAACGCAAACAGCCGCAATCTCGGATACATGCTTTCGCAGATATCAGCGATGAAATGCAATTGTTGATGTCGCACCTGTTTGTCAACACCTGCATAATAGGCGGCCCCGGATGCGCAAGCTTCCAATTCGTGCAACGGCAAGGCGATCTCATAATCTGATGCGCCTGATTCCAACCATTCCATCTGGTCGCGCATGGCTTCAATGGCCTGATCCAGCCCCTGACTGCGTTGCGATGAGTATTCCCAGTCCAGCATACCCTCGGTTTTTAGAATGTCCGGCAAGGTGGCTGGCACATGGCGAATTTTGTAGCCGGCAGACTCTCGATGCCATTCGAGCAATTGAGAATCCGCTGAACTGCGCTCCGCCGGACTCATCGCCATAGCAGCGGCAACAATGTCGCCGGGCCGCTCGGGCCGATTGGTCAGACCCAACAGCCAGTCACTGCTCACGCCTAACGATGCTGCGGCATCGGCAGCCAGTTGTGCATTGGGCAGGCGCGGCAGATCGTCCTTGAGCAACTGACCAATGGTCGAGCGGTCCACCCCAGTTTTGCGAGCCAGTGCAGAACGTGACATCTGACTGCGATCCATCGCCAACATCAGGCGTTTTCGAAATATTTCAGACCGATCACGCTTGTCCATTAAAATACACTTTGCTGATTTATATCACCAAACTGGATACTACGCAGCGAATTTACCGAATGTCCAGCCTGACAATTTGGGCATAGCAATGATGTAAGGAACACCAAACCAAGGCCATCACATGGACACGCCAACAAGAATGATCTGCAAATCTGTCACCTGGCAAATCGCCGGATTCTTTTCAATGATGTTGATCGGCTTTCTTTTCACCGGCTCGCTAACCGCCAGCGGCGGCATTGCCATCGCCGGGTCGGTGGCCGGATTTACGAGTTATTTCATTCACGAAATGGTCTGGTCAAAAATTCATTGGGGACGCCGTACAATAGGTCTGTAGTCGCAGATTTCGATGGTAAATTTAGCTGCACCAAATGCCTTACCTCACGCTGCGCTTCCTTCCAGAAGCTGCTGCTGCGCTCGCAGCTGGCGTCCCACATGGGCAGTAAAAGCCCTCACCTTTGCCGCTTTACGCACATCTGGGTGAGTTAGAACCCAAAGGCTGGTTCCCATTTCATTCACAACAGGCAGAACTCGTTCAAGGGCTGGTTCCGGATCACCCAGGCAACACGGCAATGTTGCCAGCCCTGTTCCGCTACGCGCCAGTGAACGCATGGCAACAAAAGTATCTGCGGTTGTCTTGATCTGACTGAGTGGAACATGTTCGCCGATCCACTGGTCAGCGGGAGAACGGGATAAAGTACTGCCCAAACCGATCCAGGGCATGTGCAACAAATCTTGTAGTTCGGGCTTTTCAGGCGAGGCAGCAACAAACTCTTTGTTCCCATATACGGCGAAAGCCACGCCAGAAACCCTTTGACAAATTAGGTTTTCTGGTGGGCTCAATGATGCGCGAACCGCCACATGAGCGTCCTGACGAGACAGGTTCAGGCGGTTGGTGGTCACCATGGTTTCAATGCGAATTTGCGGGTGCAGAGTGCAGAACTCGCTGATTATATCGGCCATGACGGCATCAAGAAAACTGTCGGTGGTCGTAACCGCAATTGTACCTTCCAGGCGCAGATCGTGGCCGGTAATGCGTCGATCAATTTCGCTGACGCCCTCCTGAAGGTCGCGGGCAAGTTTGACAATCGCCTCGCATTCCAGCGTTGGCGAATAGCCAGATGGCAGTCGGTCAAACAGCTGAATGCCGCGTTCTTCTTCAAATTTGGTTATTCGACGCAGGACGGTTGTTCCGTCCACACCCAATACTTTTGCGGCCGCAACGGCGGAACCAGATTCCACCACCGCCACCACAAATCTGAAAATGTCCCAATCCATACTCTGCATATTTGCAGATGGTGCCTGCAATTCCGGATATTGTCCAGCATATTTGAAGAGCCTATAATTCTCCTCTGGCCGCCTGCTTGGGTGTTGCCGCAATCACGACTGAGTTGAGGAGATTATGAACATGAAGTTGAAGATGATGTTGGCAGCCGCCCTGTTGATGAGCAGTACCGGTCTGGGCACAAGTGCCGAAGACCCGATTGCCGTACGAAAGGCTATGATGAAAAATGTTGGTGCGGCTACCGGGGCCGGATTTGCCATGGTCAAGGGTAAGGCCGAATTCAACGCCGCGGCTGCGGAACTGGTTTTGCGCACAATGAACACCGCAGCATTGGGATTCGGTGAGCTTTTTCCGGCCGGGAGTGAATCGGGCGGAAAGACAATTGCTTCGCAAAAAATCTGGGATGACCGGGCCGGATTTAACGCAGCTTTGGCCAAGTTTGCCGCCGATTCAGCAGCAGGCATAGCCGCCAAGCCGGCAGATCTTGATGCATTTAAGGCCGTTATTGGAGCTGCCGCATCAAATTGCAACGCCTGTCACAAAGCCTATCGAACCAAGTAGGAAGTCTGTCTGCGACAACAAACGGGCTTAACGCGTTCTGCAGTTCAGTGCGTCGGGCACGCTTGGCAGTTTCGGTCTTTTCCGAAACTGCCATCAGGCGCTGATTCAGGCAATCATTCCCAATGCAATCACCAATGCGATCGCTCCCCAGACACAGGAATTGACGAATGAGCGAATGATGCCACTGTCTTCTTCGACAGTTATTCCAAGCCCGCTGAGCACAAGATTGCCGGGCAAGAAGAACAGATTGAGCAGAAATTTCGCAAGGGGCATGACGATTTCCTTAGGGTGCAGATGGATGATTTTGTGCCGAAACTGGTTGCGACCAGGCCGGAGGCGAAGCAAATGGGTCCGAAGTTCGTGACAACCACAAACTGGTGGCAATCCGGCGCGCCGCCTGATTGACCACGTCGGCGGCTTCACAGGTGAATATCCTTTCAGATACGCTTGAAAACAGCTGCAGCCATTCCTCGAAATCTTCTGAACGAATGTCGGTGATTTGCAGATGAACCGGCACCGGGCGACCTTTATATTCGCCACTCTTGAGCAGTACCGATCTCCAGAAACCTTTCATTTTTTCTAGATGGGGGCCCCAGTCACTGCTCATATTTTGAGAAAACAACGGCGCCAGACGCGGGTTGGTCTGGACCTGCGCATAAAACTGTTCAACCAGTTGAGAAATCTGCTCCGCGGTAATCGAAGGATGCATGCTTTCGCGTTTGACGGCAGGCCGGGCCTCGATAAGTGTCATGGTCAAATCTTTATCATTCATTTTAAATGAATCTTTTAACTAGGCTGGTTTTCTGCTAAATGCAACATATAAAATGAATGTTTTTGGAGATCTTCGATGCGACTCAATCAGGCGAGTGATTTTGCGCTGCGAATATTGATGCGTTTGGCCGACAATGGGTCCCCGATGACCGTTGAAGCCCTCACAAATGATCTCCATCTGGTCAAATCGCATGTGATGAAGATTGTCGCCAAACTTGCGCGGGCAGGCATCGTAAATTCTACCCGCGGGCGTTCTGGTGGGATCAGCCTGGCGCGACCGATGGATGAGATTTCGATTGGCGAAGTTGTGCGCCTAATCGAGGCTGATTTTGCGGTTGTGGAATGCCTGCGCGAGGGACAGTCCAATTGTGTATTTTCCTCTCATTGCAAATTGCGTGGGGTTATGAACAATGCGACACGTGCCTTCATGCAGGTGCTGGATCAGCAAAGCCTGCAATCGATATCCGTATCCCTGCCCCTCGAATAGAGACGCATACGGAGAATCGCCCGATAACAGGCTTGGCATTCCATCTAAATCAGGCGAACATACCGGTGTAGAGGAGATTCTGGGCAGGATTCTGGAGTTCACGGCTTCCGGTACCATGCCCGAGGGAGGGTATATGTTGATCAATCGGAAAAACCTGACAGTGGCATTGGCAACCGTCGCCTTGGCAGCAACCAGTGCGCCACCAGCCTGGAGCCAAAACACGACGGACCAGGATACTCCGGCTCCGGTTCTTTCCGATCTGCAGCAACAGGTCAAACTGCAGCTTGCGCAACTGCCCAGATCGGGAGCCACTCAGAAGGCGAGAGCGAAAAACATATCCAGTTGGTATGCGGAACGGGATTACCAACCACTTTGGATTGAAAACAACAAGGTGACAGAGGTTGCTGAACGAACGATCTACCAACTTCTGACTGCCTATAAGGATGGATTGACTGCGGCAGACTATAGCGCTGGCGAGCTGTTCACCATGGTTGATGCCAGCGAGCCGCAGGACCTCGCCAAGCTGGATGTCGGTCTGTCGAGAGCTGCCGTCAAATATGGCCAGCATTTGCGCTCTGGGCGGGTGCGACCGAATACAATCAACCGCGAACTGGTGATCTATCCCAAAAAGTTGTCGGCCGAGCAATTGTTGTCTCAACTCGCAGGTTCTGCGACCCCGTCTGATATTCTCGCTTCACTTCCTCCGCAGACAGACCGCTATTTTCGACTGCGAAACCACCTCATTTCTCTAAAACTTCAGGAAGCCAATGGCGGCTGGGTGAGCATTCCGGCTGGTGAAGTGCTCAAACCGGACATGGAGGATGAGCGCCTCGACGTGCTGCGCAAACGCCTCATTCAAAGTGGTGATCTTGCCAAGGGCGCCCATCAAGGCACGGTCTATGACGGTGCGCTGGTAGAAGCGCTCAAACGATTTCAGGCACGAACTGGACTGGCCATTGACGGGGTGGTCGGCCCGACCACCTTGGGACAGTTGAACATAACGGTCCAGCAACGCCTCGCTCTGGTGACGCTTAATCTTGAGCGCCGCCGCTGGATGCAGGCGGATTTCGGCGACCCTTATGTATTTGTCAATCTGGCGGATCAGGTCTTGAAACTGGTCAAGGATGGAAAAACCATCCACGCAGAATTGACCCAGGTAGGACAGCCCTATCACCGAACACCGGTATTTGCAGATGTCATGGAATATCTGGAATTTAATCCTTATTGGAACGTACCCTACTCCATCGCCACCAAGGAATATTTGCCCAAGCTGAAGAACAATCCCTACGTGCTGCAGCGGCAACAAATCAGAGTATTGCGCAATGGCAAGTCGGTGGATCCGGGCGGTGTTCCCTGGGGATCCTATTCTCGGGCCAATTTTCCAGTTCGCCTGCGCCAGGACCCTAATCCGAAAAACGCTCTGGGTCGGGTCAAGTTCATGTTTCCCAACAAGTTCAATGTCTATATTCACGACACCCCATCGAAATCCAAATTCACCAGGGATTCCCGCTATTTCAGCCACGGGTGCATACGCCTGAAGTCACCAATGGATTTTGCTGAAAAGCTTCTTGGGTTTCAGGATATTTCCCGCGGGCGGATTGACCGCATTGTTGCTTCAAAGAAGCGTACGGTTGTCAAACTCGAACAAAAAATCCCGGTGCACGTTACCTATCTGACTGCCTGGGTCAACAAGGATGGTTCAGTGCATTATCGCCGCGATATTTATGGACGCGACAAGATTCTTGCGAAGGCTTTGGCGGTTAAGTCCTAAACGGTTCGAACCTAAATCTGCGGTACAATGTAGGTTGGCACAATCTTGCTTTCAGCAATCGGGTGCGCTGTGTCGCTGCCCCGAAACAGTCCGTGATCGCTGACCAGTACCGTTGACCAACCTTGGGCTGCGCCACCTAAAACATCGGTGTGCAGCGTGTCGCCAACCATCGCGATGCGTCGGCGTGGCTGTTGTGGTCCCAAGCGCCGCATGACTATCTCAAATACCGATGGAAATGGCTTGCCGTGAAATACGACTTCAGCACCAAATCTTTTAGCTATGCGATGGCCGATAAATCCGGGTTCCGTTGAAAACGCTGCTTCCAACGGCGCAATAACGTCGGGATTGGCCACCACCATCAATTTCAGTTGCTTTTCATAGGCCTGGTCGAGCAACAGCTGTCGTTTCGAATTCCACTCCCAGGTAGACAATAACAAAAACGCTTCCGCCCAGTCGTAATCTTCGGGATCGTCCTTCAGAAGCCGTGTTTCGACGTTGAAATCCTGTGGTGCTGAATCCAGCTTTCCCATAACGCCCCAGCGAAGCGGTGGAAGAGTTTCGACATATTGCTGAGCGCCCAAGCGGCTGGAAATAATTTCATGCGGTGCAAAATCAAAGCCGAATTTTTGGAATTTTTCGAAATTTTTCTGCGCCGGAAAAGTTGCTGAATTAGTCAGTACGTAGAGTTTTTTGCCCATTTCGCGCAGAGCGGCAACCGTATCTGTCGCCCCCGCAATCGGCGTACTTCCAACATTCAAAACACCGTAGGCATCAAACACAAATACATCGATGTCGTCTGCGATCTCCAACAGGCCACCCGCCCGTTGGCTGGTCGGTGGAAAGTCCGCCTCGGGCAGGCTGTTGCGTATCGCTTGATAGAATTCGAATGCGGAATCCGCATTGAAGCCTTCGAAATAGACCCCGTATTGATCAGATAATGGCACCGCGCACCTTTGCGGAGACCCATTCACTGACGATGACGGTTACCAGAATAACCAACAGGATCATCGATACCTGGGTCCAGGCCAGCGTGTTGATTGAGCCATTTAGTTCAAGTCCGATTCCACCGGCTCCCACGAGTCCCAGAATTGTCGATTCGCGGATATTGATGTCCCAGCGAAAAACGCCAATGCCGGCAAACGTAGGCAAAACCTGCGGGACAATCCCATACGCCATTTTCTGGGCTCCAGAAGCACCTGTAGCTTCAATCGCCTCGACCTGATTGTGGTCAATTTCCTCGATGCCTTCATACAAAAGCTTGGCACAAAAGCCGACGGATCGCAGGCCAATAGCTATGGTTCCGGCCAGAACGCCTGGTCCGAAAATAAACACCAACATCAATGCCCAGATCAGCGAGTTCACAGAGCGCGATGAGACAATAATGAAAATTGCAATTGTGCGAACAATCGGGTGAGGCGTCGTGTTGCGGGCAGCTGCAAACGCCACCGGCACGGCGATGATGAGGGCAATCACCGTTCCCAAAGTTGCGATATTCAGCGTATCCCAGATGGGAGCCCAAAGTCGGCTCATATAGGATAGTTTTGGCGGGATCATCCGGCCACCGATATCGGCCGCCTGACGTGGGGCGTCCTGAACAAAAAACCAGATGGTTTTTTCTGATATGCCCTGCCAGGCATAGGCAGCAATCGCCAAGCCAACCAGCCAGCCGAACCAAATTGCCCATTGTTTGGACGTTGTGCGGCGTTTCCAGACCGGGCCGCTATCTGTCTCTAACCTGGGCATCTATTGCACGTACTTTCTCAAAAATCCGGACGTATATTCCAGCGCCATTACGATTGCGATAATGATCAGCAATATGGCGGCTGCCGTGTCGAATTCGTAGCGTTCAAATGCCGTGTTCAATGTTGCACCGATACCGCCGCCACCAACGATGCCGACAACGGCCGATTCTCGAAAATTGATATCAAGGCGGTAGACCGAAAGACCGATCATACGCGGCATGACCTGCGGTTGAATGGCGTAGTTGATCCATTGAAACCAGCTGGCGCCAGTTGCCTTGATGGCTTCCGCCTGGGTGGCGCTCATATTCTCGATGTCTTCGGCCAGAAGTTTGGCATAAAACCCAATCGTTCCGATGGACAGGGCCACGAATCCGGCAAATGGCCCAAAGCCAAACAGTTTCACCGCAAAAATCGCCAGAATTACTTCGGGAAAAGTTCGTGATCCGCCGATGATTCCGCGGTTCAGCAGATAAACCCATTTGGGCGCCAGATTTTTCGCCGCCCCCAAACCAATCGGTATGGAGAGCGCAATGCCGGCGATCGTCGAAATGATCGCCATCCAGATGCTTTCAAAAATACCGTCCCACATGACACCGAGATTGTCGGAAAAGTTGGGTGGGAAAAACGCTGCCAGGAATCGCTGCCCACGGGGCAGTCCTTCAGCCGCGCGCTGCCAATTTACATCCATTGTGCCGAAGGCCAACGCCAGATAAATCGCAGCACCGATAATAATGCTCCAACGCAACAGCGGGTTTTTAATGAATGGTGGTTTACGCCAATTGTTTGGGAATGGCTGACCAGACCCTGGCGAAGAGACGCTCATGTCAGGTTCCCCAGCGCCGCGTTTTCCTCGAGGTTCTCGCCGTCCTCGCCGCCCTCGCCGCTCTCGTCGTCCTCGCCGTCTTCGTCTTCCACCTTTTCAATGGTCGCTTCCCAATCTTCTTCGCCATAGATATCAGTCAGCACTTCGGGGGTCAGACCATCCGGCTTCCCGTCATAGACGATTTCACCCAGTTTAAGGCCGACAACCCGCTGGGAAAACATTTGCGCCAGCAGCACGTCATGGATGTTGATGATGACGGCAAGACCCCGTTCTTCACACAGTTCGTTGATCAACCGCATGATTTGGCGGGATGTTTTGGGATCAAGACTGGCCGTCGGTTCATCGATCAGCAACAGGTCGGGATTTTGAATTAGCGCCCGACATATGCCAACCCGCTGACGCTGCCCGCCGGACAATTCGTCGGCCCGTTTGTCGGCCATATGCATCAGACCAACCCGGTCAAGCAACCGATAGGCCTCGTGGACATCCGCTGCCGGGAAACGGCGGAAATAACTTTTCCAGAAACCGACATATCCAAGACGCCCGGACAGGACGTTTTCCATCACCGTCAACCGCTCAACCAGAGCGTATTCCTGAAAAATCATTCCCATGCGGCTGCGCGCTTTGCGGAGCTTCGACGACGACAGGCTGGTCAGTTCCAGATCGCCAAGAAAGGCTTTACCGCCAGTTGGTTCTACCAAACGATTGACACATCGAATCAGTGTCGATTTGCCGGCTCCTGATGGTCCGATCAGGGCGATCACCTGCCCATCGGGGATTTCCAGATCCACGCCCTTGAGGGTCTCATCGCCAGTTTTGTAGCGCTTTTTCAACCCTTCAAGTCGAAGCATGCAGCATCCCCATTTCCCCGTTCATTGAAAGCGCCGGACGGTCCAGAAGGCCGCCCGGCGCTGCTCATTTTTTAAGTGGTTTTTATTATTTACAATCGTAGCTGACGCCGTTGGCAGCGTCGATCTTACGAATGACATCCCAGTCAAATTTGTGGGTAATACCGACAAAACGATCAGCCTTTTTGAATTCCTTTACGAAATTCTCATCTTCAGACCATGGGAAAGTCCAGAAAGCCTGTTTCACTTTGGCGACCAGGTTCGGATGCAGATTGTGGGCATGGCCATATCCGGTTGTCGGAAAGGTTTGCGATTTATAAATTGAACGCACCTGACCTTCTTTGACCACACCGCGGCGGATCATACGCTCCAGCACCGAGTTGGCAATCGCGGCAACTTCATAATCGCCGTTGGCCACACCAAGGATAGAGTTGTCGTGTTTGCCAGAAAATGTCGGTGTAAAATCTGTTTCAGCAACCAGACCAAACTCACCTTTCAGGATAGCAGAAGGTGCTTTGAAACCTGAGTTGGATGTTGGCGATGTAAAGGCCATTGTCTTGCCTTTGATTTCGGCCGGTGTCTGCATAGCAGAATCGGCGGGCACGATAATTTCCATTTCATATCCAAAGGAACCGTCGTTATAGGCCATCATGCCAAACGGCACGAAACCAGCGCAGCTCACCGCGATTGGATTGGAACCGGTATTGAAACCGGCCACATGCAGACGACCAGAACGCATGGCCTCAAGTTGGGCTGCATTCGATTGCACCGGGAAGAATACCACGTCCTTTCCAGTGGTGGCTTTCATGTGATTGACGAAGCCATCCCAGATATTGGCATAAACGGCGGGATCTTCCACAGGCGTATAGGTAAAGATGAGGGTGCTGGGATCGACCCACTTGCTTTCGTCCAGCGGCAAATCTGCCACCTGATCCAGATTGCGGTCACAATAAGCCACGTCCAGCGTGCCGCGACTACATTCTTCCTGCGCCTGTACAGGAATGACCCATGCGAATAGCAGCGCTGCAAATGCGCTAAACAGTATTTGTTTGATTTTCATGATTTATTTCTCCCAAGAACAACAAGCCTACCAAAGTGGAGGGGTCGGTCGAGTTTATCGAGTGAGCAATCGGAGTCAATCGATAGCTGGTGCCTGTCGCGGCGGCTCAATTGGCTCGACGGCCCCTGGAATACGCAAAACAATCTCTGTTATTCCCTTGAATATAATCGGTTAAATCCAAAATTGGGCAGGCTAGGGCTGGCCCCAAAAAATAAGTGTACAGAATTCGGATAACACCAAAATCATGCCGGTGGATGATTTTCCAATGGTTTTGGCAAGCGTGGGCCGGGCTGGTTGAACAGAAAACCGGTCACCCGGTGACGTTTGAAAAAATATCTAAGGTCGGCTGAATGCCGCAGCCTGCTTGCGAGCCTCGTTCAACGCCGCTTTTACGGTCTCACAACTGGCAGAATAGCGGCTGGAAGGAATAGGAACGGAGATAGAGTGAATTTCACCGCTCCAGTCCCTGAAGGCAAAACCGATGGCGCTGATGCCCTGGGTGTGTTCATCCAGATCATAGGCCAGGCCCTCGTCGCGAATTCGGTTGATAAGATCGACAAATTCCTGCCGGTTTGCCTGTTGCCCTGTGCGAAGCCATTCCGCTTCCGCCAGTTTTAGCAGGCTTGTATCATCCATTTGGGCCAGTGCCGCGCGACCGTTAGCGGTTGTGGTCAGCGGAAACGCTTCACCAACGGAAGAGACGGTGCGTAAACGGTGCAGGCCGGGCACCTGATCGAGAAAGATCATTCCGGCTCCCCGCTGAACCGCCAGATCAACGGTTTCACCTGTTGCTTGCGCCAGTTCTGACAGCATCAGTCTGCAGCTTTCAACGATATCGTAGCGGGCATGGTCGGCCATCGAATGGAATTCCGGCCCCAGACGCAACCCACCTTCAGCACTGGAAGCGATGACCAACCGCTCGCCTTGCAGAGCCCCGACGATGCGCTGCACGGTAGATCTTGGGAGACCAACCTGCCGAGCGATCTGACCAAGACTCAAGCCGGATTCACTATCACGCAGGATACGCAGGATCGCCGCAGCGCGTGCAATGACCTGAATGCCGGAAGACCTGCCCGGCTTGGCGTCCACCTTGCTCATATCCAGCTCTTAGCCTTTCGCAATCTCCATCGGATGCAGGTCGTCCACAGGTTGACCCGCAATGCGATACAGACATTCCACAATCTTGACTGCAATGCAATACACCTATACCGTATTGTGATTATTCCGGGCTTAGACCCAAGAAACAACGCTGCGTTTGGGGCCTGCGGGCTCCAGCAACAGGAGGAGCGGCAGATGACGATTACAGTTCGTGGCATCGAATTTCAGGAAAATACCAACAATGACATGGGGCTTGAGTTCATCAACCTGAGCCACCGCTTTGGCTATCAATGTCCAAACTGGCCCTATTTCAAAGACGTTGCGATTGAACGCAAACACTACATGGCGAAGTCCGGCGTATTGAGCCAGACGATCACCACGACAATGCATGTCACCACTCATATCGATGCACCAGCGCATGTGGTGCAGGGCACGCCGTTCATCGACGAGGTTCCCCTTCCCCATTTCTTTGGCACTGGTCTGGTTGTTTCGATTCCCAAAAACAAATGGGAACAGATTACCGGTGACGACCTGGAAAAAGCCTGCGGCCACGCAATCCGCAAGGGCGACGTCCTGATCATCAATACTGGTTGGCACAAACAATATGAAGACGGTGACTACTTCGCTTATTGTCCGGGTCTCGTCCCGTCTGCGGCTGACTGGATGATCGAAAAGGGGGTTAAGGTTGTCGGTCATGACACGCAGGCCAACGACCATCCCCTGGCCACTGCCATCGGCCCTCAGCGCAATGGTCCTATCCTGCCACATCTTGAACAGGAATATTTCGAATGGTCGGGTGGCATCGACTGGAAGGACGCCTTCCCGGAATGGGAACCGGTGCACAACAAACTGTTTTCCAACGGCATATTGGGCATTGAAAATGTCGGAGGTGACCTCGATTCCGTCACCGGCAAACGCTGCACATTTGCTTTCTTCCCGTGGAACTGGGACCGCGGTGATGGCTGCATCATTCGCCTCGTGGCTATGCTCGACAAGGGACAGAAATACCGCATCGAACCAGGCGAGGACTTTTGAGCCATGTTGATCAACCGGTTTGTCGACGCGCAAAAATATGAAGCGCCCAACCATTGGGATGTGACAGGCCTGCGGCTGCAGGGATTTACCGAAGGTGGACCAGAAAACCAGTGGGTTGGGCTGAGCCAGTTTTTGCCCGGTGGCGGCGCGGGTCCGGACTCAACTCCCTTTGAAAAGGTCTATGTTGTACTGGATGGCGAGATGACCATCACGATCGACGGTCAGGACACGGTTTTGAGGAAATACGATTCCTGCACCATTGCGCCCAATGAAGTGCGCAAAATCGAAAACCGACGCAACGATATTTGTGTGATGCTGGTCGTCATGCCTTACCCGCCAAAAGCCAACTGAAAGGACGTCACATGAGCGGCGCTTCCATCACCAATCCACTTTCCATGTTCGATGTCAAAGGCAAGGTAGCTTTGATCACTGGCGCTTCGGGAGCATTTGGCATGGTTGCAGCCCGTGTGCTTGCCGGTGCCGGATGTAATCTTGTGCTGGCTGCTGGCAATCAGCAGGCGTTGCAGGACATCAGCAGAGAATGCCGCGATGGTGGGGCCAGTGTTTCAGCGATCAACGCGCGCCCGGACGACGAAGTTTCCTGTCAGAAATTGGTGGACGAAGCGGTCTCGACCTTTGGCCGGCTCGATATTCTGGTTGTGGCTTCCGGCATGAACAAGGTGGCCCTGATCAATGACATGGAGCCATCAACGTTTACCGATGTGATGGACGCCAATGTCACCCAGAGCTGGCTGATGGCCCGAGCGGCGGCGGGGCAGATGAAAGTGCAGGGCGACGGTGGAAAAATCGTTCTGGTGTCTTCAGCGCGCGGTCTGTTGGGTCACCCGGCCGGCTATACCGCTTATTGCGCGTCGAAGTCCGCAGTTGATGGCATGACCAAAGCGCTTGGCTGCGAATTGGGGCCGACCGGCATCACCGTGAACGCCATAGCGCCGACAGTGTTCCGCTCACCGTTGACCGCCTGGATGTTTGAAGACAATGACGAGGCGAAGAAAGTGCGTGCCGGATTCCTGTCCCGAGTTCCAAAGGGTCGCCTTGGAGAGCCCGAAGATCTTGCGGGACCGTTACTGTTCCTGGCGTCAAATGCCTCTGATTTCTACACCGGCCACATATTATATGCTGATGGCGGATATACCGCTGGATGACCGCACCAACGAGCTCCATTGTCGCGGTAATCGGCGCTGGCCTGATGGGTCACGGCATTGCTCTCGTGATGGCGCGGGCCGGACATCAGGTCGAGATCTGCGATCCGGTTACAGAGTCCCGAGACACTTTGCATCAGCGTGTCACTGACAGTCTGACGGCCATCGGGGTGGATCGTTCTGAAATCCCGCAAATCATATCGCGCATTTCGGTGCATTCGAACATCAAAGCGGCGGTTGGTAACGCCGAATTTGTGTTTGAAGCTGCACCAGAAAAACTTCCCTTGAAACAGCAATTATTTGCTGAGATTGAACAACACGCACCAGCCGATTGCATTCTTGCTTCAAATACTTCGGTGATCCAGATCAGTCTGATTATGGAAAATTTGGAAACCAAACACCGTGCGCTGGGAACCCATTGGTGGAACCCGCCACACATGATTCCGCTGGTCGAGGTGATCAGAACAAAATGGACTGACGATGCGGCGATGCAGGCCATGACAGCTTTGCTCGATGGCGCTGGAAAAACGCCCGTCACTGTCGAAAAGGATGTGCCAGGTTTTATCGGAAACCGCCTGCAGCACGCATTGTGGAGGGAGGCGATCAGTCTGGTGGAGAACGGTATCTGTGATGCGCAGGCGGTGGATACAGTCATAAAAGCCAGTTTTGGTCGTCGTCTGGCGGTGCTTGGCCCCCTGGAAAATGCCGACCTGGTGGGCACAGATCTGACGCTGGACATCCATGAAAATGTATTGTTCGATTTGGAGAGCCGAAAAGGACCGTCTCCCTATCTGGAGCAATTGGTGGCAGACGGCAGGCTTGGGATGAAATCGGGAGAAGGGTTTCGCACCTGGACCGACGAGGAGGCAAATCAATTACGCGGAAAGATACCGGCATATCTGTCGGAGGTATCGAAACTGCTGAACAAGTAAATCAACAGCCGGGAAAGTCCGGCAGATTATGGGAGAAACACAATGAATTGGAATCCTCAAGGACTGAACCGTCGGCGGTTTTTGACCGTTGCAGGTGGCACACTAGCCGCTCCTGCAATCCTGCGCTCAACCCGCGCCTATGCCGCCAATCCAACCATCAAAATTGGCTATGTGAGCCCTAAAACAGGACCGCTGGCAGGCTTTGCGGAAGCCGATGATTTCATCATCAAGGGACTGACTGAAAAATTCGCATCCGGCATCGCCAACAATGGCAAGAACTGGAACATCGAAATTCATGTACGCGACAGCCAGTCAAATCCAAACCGCGCTTCAGAAGTTGCTTCAGAATTGCTGCTCGGCGAAGAAGTAGACATCATCACCGCCGCCGCAACACCCGACACGACCAACCCGGTCGCCGATCAGGCTGAAGTCAACGGCACCCCCTGCATCACAACCGATTGCCCCTGGCAGCCGTATTTCTTTGGCCGCAACGGTAATCCCGCAGAAGGGTTTGAAAATACCTTTCACTTCTTCTGGGGCCTGGAAGATGTGATTGGTGCATTCCTCGACATGTGGGGCAATTCCGGTGTCGCCAAGAAAGTCGGAGGCCTGTTCCCCAATGATGCTGACGGCAATGCCTGGGGTGACCCAAATCTGGGGCTGCCAAAGCCCTTTGCCGGAGCTGGTTACGAATTGACCGATCCGGGTCGCTATCAGCCGCTGAGCGATGATTTTTCAAGCCAAATCCAGGCATTCAAAAATGCCGGCTGTGAAATCGTCACCGGCGTGATGATCCCACCAGACTTTGCGACATTCTGGTCGCAGGCGGCCCAGCAGGGTTTCAATCCAAAGATTGTCACCATTGGTAAGGCATTGTTGTTCCCTTCAGTCATCGATTCACTTGGAGATCGGGGTAACGGTCTTTCTTCAGAAGTCTGGTGGTCACCAAACCATCCATTCTCGTCTTCCCTCACCGGTGTGTCTGCCCGTGATCTGGCGGATGGCTATACCAAGGCAACTGGCAAGCAGTGGACCCAGCCGATCGGGTTCCGCCATGCCCTGTTTGAAGTGGTGGCCGACGTTGTCTCACGTGCAGAAGACCTTGAGAGCCCTGAAGCGGTCACCGCCGCTATCGCTGCAACCAAGCTGAATACCATGGTTGGCCCGGTCGACTGGTCCAATGGGCCCGTTAAAAATGTATCGAAAACGCCTTTGGTATCTGGTCAGTGGCAGAAGGAAGGCGACAAGTACGATCTCAAGATCGTCGCCAATGCAGCCGCTCCAAACATTCCAACCACAGGCGAGTTGAAACTTCTGTAATCAAATCTGTCTGGCGAGGTGGTTGTGCCTCGCCAGTCTCCCCTCTTTCTGTTTCGTGCGGCCCGCCGCTGACCTAAAATAATCGGTATTGCTGACCTCATGACCGCCATTCTCAAGCTGGACAAACTGTCAAAGGCCTTTGGAGCGGTGATTGTGTCCGACGACACTTCTTTTGTTGTGAAAGAGGGAGAAGCATTGGGGATTATTGGCCCCAACGGGGCGGGTAAGACTTCAATGTTCAATCTGGTCACTGGTACTCTGACGCCGGATTCCGGCCGCATCGAATTCTTGGGGCAGGACATAACCAAGCAAAGCGCCGCTTGGCGTTGCCGCGCGGGAATGTCACGTAGCTTTCAGGTGCCACAGCCATTTGGCGGCCTTTCCGTGTTTGAAAATGCCCTTGTCGCCGCAACGCAGGGGGCGGGTTTGAAGGGCCGTGCGGCGGAAGAATTGTGTCTTGATGTGCTGGACGATACGGGGCTGCTGGACAAGGCAAATACGCTGGCGGGGTCACTGACCCTGCTGGATCGCAAACGGCTCGAACTCACCAGAGCGCTTTGTGCCAAACCGAAATTGCTGTTGCTGGATGAAATAGCCGGTGGTTTGACCGAAGCTGAATGTGTCTCATTGGTCGACACGATCAAGGCAATCCACAAAAGCGGAATTTCGATTATCTGGATTGAACACGTCGTACATGCCTTGCTCGCTGTTGTTGATCGTCTGGCGGTGATCGACTTTGGACGATTGATCGCTGAAGGTGATCCCAATCAGATCATGGCCAGCAAACAGGTTCAGGAAATCTATCTGGGCATTGAAGTCGACGGGGAGATGGAAGCCCATGGGTGATTTTGAGCTTTCAGTCGCCCGGTTGGAAGCCCATTACGGCGACTTTCAGGCTTTATTCGGTATCGATTTCAACGTTTCTAAGGGCGAAGTCATTGCGATAATCGGCTCAAATGGCGCAGGCAAATCCACCTTGATGCGCTCGATAAGCGGATTGATGACCAATGGCGCTTCTCAGGTTGTTTTTCAGGGCGAACCCATTGGTGACCTGCGGGCCGATGAAGTTGCCGCACGGGGTATCGCGCTGGTTCCCGAAGGGCGACAATTATTTCCGTCCCTGTCGGTTGAAGAAAATCTTATTATCGGTGGCCAGATTGGCAGAACTGGCTACTGGTCATTGCAGCGGGTCTATGAACTATTCCCGATTTTGCAGGAACGACGTCACCAACCTTCGACGTCGCTCTCCGGCGGCCAGCAACAGATGGTTGCCATTGGGCGCGCCCTGATGGCCAATCCCGAACTGCTGCTGTTGGACGAAGTCAGCCTCGGTCTCGCGCCGGTGGTGATCAAGTCAATCTATGAGGCCCTGCCCCGGATTGTTGAGGGCGGCATGAGTGCAGTCATCGTTGAACAGGACATTTCAAAGGCCCTGTCTGTTTCGACCCGATTCTATTGCCTGCAGGAAGGCCGGGTATCGCTGGAGGGCAAGTCCGGCAGCCAGACGCGCGAAGAAATTTCCCGCGCCTATTTCGGAGTTTGACGCAGATGGATTGGATCAACTCAATTGTTCAGGGGGTTCTGCTTGGCGGCCTATACGCCATGATTGCCGCTGGCCTGTCGTTGATTTTCGGGGTCATGCGGCTGGTGAACATCGCGCACGGGGACCTGATCATTCTCGCCGCCTATCTTGGATTGACGGTTGCAACCGCGCTCGGGCTGTATCCGCTGGTCGCCCTGCTGATCATTGTCCCGGTGATGGCGGCAATCGGCTATGTCTTGCAGCGTGTGGTGCTCAACAACACGTTGAGCGATGATATCCTGCCACCACTTCTGGTGACATTCGGCCTGTCTGTGATCATCCAAAATGCCTTGCTGGAAATCTATTCAGCCGACCCACAAAAGATGGATGCCGGGGCACTGGGAACCGCCAGTGCCAATATTGGTGGAATATCTGTCGGCCTGTTGCCATTATTGATGTTTGCAACAGCGGTCGTCGTCATTGCCGGATTGCAGTTTGTCTTTTATCGCACTGCTTTAGGTCGGGCATTTCGAGCCGTTTCTGACAATCAGGACGTGGCCCAATTGATGGGCCTCAACAAACGACATGTCTATGGCCTGGCAATGGCGTTGTCGCTGGCTGTGGTTGCTATTGCCGGAATTTTCTTGGGCATGCGCACCAGTTTTGATCCATCGATTGGCGGCGGGCGTCTGATATTCGGTTTTGAAGCGGTCATCATAGGTGGGCTGGGAAATCTGTGGGGTACTCTGATTGGTGGAGTGATCCTCGGCGTTGCCCAGAATATCGGTGCTCAGATCAATCCCGGGTGGCAGGTTCTGGCTGGTCACGTGGTGTTTTTGGTAATCCTCGCATTTCGACCGCGTGGCCTGTTTCCGCGAATGACCGGGTGATGTGATGAAATCATCCCAAACCCACACCGTATTAAGATCTTCGCAAGCCAGTCGCAGAGCTGCACTAGTCGGTATCGTAATACTGATCGTTCTCGCCGCCGCGCCACTTTGGGCGGGCCGTGCCGATATGCGACTGATGAGTGAAATATTTCTTTATCTGGCGCTTGCCAGTCTGTGGAACCTGTTGGCGGGCTATGCCGGGTTGGTCTCGGTAGGCCAGCAGGCCTTTGTGGGCTTTGGTGGGTATCTGCTGTTTGCGCTGACGATTTTCGGTGGCCTGCATCCTTTGCTGGCAATCGGAGTTGCCAGTCTCTTCGGGGCTGCGATGTCGGTACCGGTTGCTGCTCTAATTTTTCGCTTGCGGGGGGCATATTTTGCGATTGGCACATGGGTGGTTGCGGAAGTATTTCGACTGACTTTCGCCCAAATATCGGCTCTCGGTGGCGGTTCAGGTTCATCTCTTCCCGTCAAAATCGTCAAATCCGTCGCGTCCAGCCGCACCATGCGGGAATGGACCAGCTACTGGCTGGCACTGGGACTGGTGGTGTTGGTGTTGGTCGTTGTCTACCTGTTTTTACGGTCGCGCAAAGGGTTGGCACTGACCGCAATTCGCGACAACGAACTGGCGGCAGGGTCGCTGGGCATCGACATCTGGCGCACCCAGTTTCTTGTCTATGTTGTGACCGCGGGACTGACGACAATGACCGGTGGACTGATATTTTTGCAAAAACTGCGCATTTCTCCCGACGCCGCTTTCTCGGTCAACGACTGGACAGCTTTTGTCATTTTCATAGTGGTGATCGGCGGTATTGGGACAATTGAAGGCCCGATAATCGGAACGCTTGTCTATTTTGCCCTGCGTGAATTCCTGGCAGATCTCGGCACGATCTATCTGATTGTGCTGGGGATTGTCGCAATCCTCATCATGCTCAAAGCCCCCAAAGGACTTTGGGGACTAATCCGTGAACGCTGGGGACTGGAGCTATTTCCACTGAGCCACCGCGTTGAAACCAACACCCCAAGGAAAGATCAAAATGGCTAAACCGCAAAAGAAGACCATCGTCACCTGTGCAGTCACCGGGGCAATTCACACTCCGACCATGTCGGACGCCCTGCCCTATACGGGGGATGATATTGCCGGTCAGGCGATAGCGGCTGCAGAGGCTGGGGCTTCAATCCTGCATCTGCATGCACGAAACCCCCAAGACGGCAGCATCTCAATCGATCCCAACGACTTCGGTGCGTTTTTGCCACGTATCAAGCAGGCCACCACGTCCGTGGTGAACATATCGACGGGTGGCTCGATGAAAACCTCGATCGAGGATCGCATCGCACCGGCGCTTAAATATTCGCCAGAAATGTGCTCACTCAATATGGGCTCGATGAACTTTTCATTCCATCCGCTGGCTAAGCGCTATGACACATGGAAATTCGACTGGGAGAAGGAATATATAGAGAATTCAGACTCCTATATATTCCGGAATACCTTTCGCGATATCGGTGTTGTTGCTGAGAACCTCGCCCCCCACGACATCAAGTTCGAGCATGAATGCTATGATGTAGGCCATCTTTACAATCTGCGTTTCTGCATGGATATCGGCCTGTTCAAGGCTCCGATCTTTTTGCAATTCGTGATGGGAATCCTCGGTGGTATCGGGCCGGAAGTCGACAATCTTGTTTTCATGAAACGAACGGCTGACCGTTTGTTCGGGGACGATTATCGCTGGTCTGTCCTCGGCGCCGGAGCCGCGCAAATGCCGCTGGCCACAACTGCCAGTCAGATGGGTGGTCACGTCCGTGTCGGCCTGGAAGACAGTCTGTTCATTTCACGCGGCAAACTGGCAGAGAGCAATGCCCAACAAGTGGCAAAGATCAAGCGCATCGTGGAAGATCTGGGCAGCCAGGTTGCCACACCGGATGAGGCGCGGGACATTCTTGGTCTCAAGGGTGGCGACCGGGTTAATTTCTGATCAAACAAATCCACATGGTGCACAGTCGGACAAGGAGAATGGGAAAATGAGTAGCAAAGATAAAGGTCTGGTCCGCCCAACGGTCTATCAATTTGCCTTAGGCGAAGCGGTCATAACAAACATTTTGGAAGGCTATTTCCATCGCAACGACATGCACCCTTTCATTGCCACAAATGCGACTGCGGCGGAGGTTGAAGAACTTGCGCGCGCTCATCATCTGCCGTTCCCTGCCATGGAACACAATTTTGTTGCCACGGTTATCAAGACACCCGAAAAACTTATCGTTGTGGATCCGGGCTTTGGCGCGGCGGCCCCTGCCCCGTCAACTGGTTGGTTTATGAACGGACTGGAAAAGGCCGGTTATTCCAAAGACGACGTCGATATGGTGTTGATCAGCCATTGCCACCCCGACCATATTGGAAATGTTGCGGCTGACGGTGTGGCGACATTCCCCAATGCTGAAATTGTCATTGGCCGCACCGAATTTGAATTCTGGAAACGGGGTGAAAATATCTCCGAAATGCGCCAGCCAACACTGGCGCTGTTTCAAAAAACTTTGCTGCCGCTGGAGGATCAATTGCGGCTGATCGAACCGGGCGATGAGATTGCATCCGGCCTGGTCGCGATCAATGCCTTTGGCCACTCGGCAGGCCATTTGGTGTTTAAACTGTCGTCGGGCGGCAAAGAATTGTTGTTGCTAAATGACACAACACCACACTTCGTGGCATCTTTCGCCAATCCGGAATGGCATTTTTCCATGGATGATGACCCGCAGGCGGCGGCGGCGACACGCCAACGCATTCTCGACATGGCGGCAGAGGAATCTCTGCCGGTGGTCGGATATCACATTCCGTTCCCGTCAATTGGCTTTGTGAATTCCAGGCAACAGGGCTTTGATTTTATCCCGGCGTCCTATCAGTTTCAGCTGGCGTAAATCACTTAATCGCCTGCGGATTGATCGGTGAACCAGCACCGCCCGGCAGGTGCAGTGGTGGTGCGACAAAGAAAAACTCGTAAACCCCGTCTTCGGCGCAATCTTCAGCCAGTTCCTTGACGTAGAAGATTTCGCCCATGGAAATTCCGATGGCGGGAATGACAACCCAGTGCCAGGGTTGGTTGGCCTCCTCGGTCTCATTGGGACGGACTTCGCACCCCCAGGTATCAGCGCAGATGGCTGCAATGTCGGCTTCCTTCAACCAGTGAGCCGTCTCAAACGCCAGTCCCGGTGCATCTCCGCCGGCATATCCGGACCAGTCACCCTTTTCCAGACACCGCTCCTGGTGACCAGTGCGCACAATGACAAAATCGCCTTTCTTGATCTCCACCCCCTGATCGCGGGCGCAGGCGTTGAGATCGTCATTGGTAATCGCATAGCCATCATCGAGTGATGCGACGCCCCTGTGGCGAGCAATATCCAACAGGACGCCTCGCCCGACCATCTTGTCGCGGACATTTTCAATGCCGAGTTTCGCAGCCCCCTGAACAGTTACTTCTGTCGCTTCATAACCATTGTACATTTTGTCATCGAGAAAAATATGCGCCAAAGCGTCCCACTGGGTGGAGGCCTGGCATGGCATGTTAATACCGTCATCGGCATAGCGCAGATAAGCCTTGCCATCACCGTCCTGCTTGCCGATCGCAGCATCGGTCCCGGTTGCCAGCATTTGATGAACCGGGTTCCAGCGCCCGCCAAACAAGCCCGACTGGATTGGCTCTTTCAAAGACAGGCCAAGTGCGAATACCTTGCCTTTTTTGATCAACCCGGCCGCAGCGACGATATCTGCCGGCTCAATATTGTTGAGGGTGCCAATCTGGTCGTCTTTGCCCCAACGCCCCCAATTGGAAAGCTTCTTTGCGGTTTGATATATTTTTTCCCGTGTCAAAGTCATGGTCAGCCATCCGTATGTTTTGAAATGAGTTCTTCGATCGCAGTTTCTTATTTATCGATTGAAAAATAAGAAACTGCTGGTGTCAATTGTTATCGAAAATGGGATTGACTTGCGGTCATGGGCACGCTGCGATATTTATCAAACGATAACTAGAAAGGCTGGCCATGACCGACTCCGTCATTCAATTGCGTGATGCCTTTGATGAAGGTTCGCTGGATGACTATGTGAACAGGGCTCGCGAACTGGCCCCGAAACTAAAACAGCGGGCCAATGAAACCGAGGAATTGCGGAGCCTGCCAGACGAAACAGAGACCGAACTGCATGATTCAGGTCTCTTCCGGATGATGCAACCGCAGCGAGTCGGTGGTGCTGAACTGGATTATGTGGCGCTGATTGATGTGGCAGAAGAACTCGCCAAGGCCGATGCGTCAGTCGCCTGGAATGTCACCAATCTGAGTAGCCATCACTGGATGCTGGCGATGTTTCCTCCGGCAGCACAAGATGCCGTCTGGAGCACCGACGCCGATGCATTGATTGCCTCATCTTTCATCTTTCCCACCGGCCGCGCCCAACGGGTCGATGGAGGATACAAACTAAATGGTCGCTGGCCATTTTCGTCGGGAGTGGATTCTTCCACTTGGAATATGTTGGCTGGCATGGTTCAGCCGGACGATGACACGCAGGCCGCAGAACAACGGATATTTTTGCTGCCGAAAAGCGACTATTCCATCATCGACACCTGGTTCACCACGGGGCTGAAAGGAACAGGATCTAAAGATGTCGAAGTGGACGACGTTTTTGTGCCACAGGACATGACTCTGGCCGTCAGCGACGTTTCCGGGGGGGAGACTCCGGGATCTGACCTCAATCCCGGTGCGCTTTATCGCGTGCCGGTATTTGCACTGTTTCCATTTGTGTTGTCGGGTTGTGCCGTCGGCAATGCTCAAGCATGCCTCGACGATTTCATAGCAAACACCCGACAGCGCACATCGAACTATAATCGGGCCCGGTTGTCAGATTTCCAATCCACTCAGATTAAGATTGCCGAGGCCGGTGCAAAAATTGATGCTGCCCGGCAAATCATGCGTTCCATCTGCATTGAAGCAATGGAACATGCTCGTGCCTCGCAGATTCCCGACCTGCTGAGCAAAACCAGATATCGTCGTGATGGTGCATTTTCGGTCAGACTGTGCACTGAGGCAGTCGACCTTCTGTTCGCCGCAAGTGGTGCAGGTGGATTATTCTCGTCAGGGCATTTACAGCGTCAATTCCGGGAAGCACACGCCATAAATGCTCATATCGCCTTTAATTTTGACGCGGCGGGCTCCAACAACGGACGGGTCGAACTCGGCCTGCCATCCGAGAATCCGACACTTTAGGGCACAATAATAAATGAGCGACCTGGCCTCCACCAAAAATGATCCTGCTGAAAAGTCGCCCCCGGAAATTGACCCGCGATTGCTGCGCGACGCGCTGGGTAGTTTTGCAACCGGTGTGACAATCATAACGGCTGCGGGCGACAACGGCCTGCGCATTGGTTTGACCGCCAATTCATTCTCATCTGTGTCGCTCAATCCGGCACTGGTGTCTTGGAGCCTGGCCTCCCATGCACCCAGCATGCCAATTTTTCAAAATTGCTCACATTACTCAATCCACGTTCTCAGGCGCGATCAGGAAGATCTTGCCATCCGTTTTTCTCAATCGCGCGACGACAAGTTTGAAGGAGTGCAGGTGATAGAGGGTGTAGGGGGAGCCCCCGTCCTGGCCGACTGCCTGGCAAATTTTCAGTGCCGAAATGCCTATCGTCATGCCGGCGGCGATCATATTATTTTCCTGGGAGCGGTTGAGAAATTCGAACTTGGTGAAGGGGCACCATTGATTTTTCACCGGGGAAAGTTCGGTGATATCAAACCGCAAGAGGAAAATACCTGAAGTCATGAGCGATGAAAAGAAACGTTTCGACGTCATATTTGAAGGGGTTGGCACGACCGGTCCCAATATGCGCAACGATATCTCGGTTGAATGGCCGATGATGAAGGAGAAATTTGAACTGGCCACGGATGAAGGTCCGTTTCACGGCGGAGACGGCACGGCACCGCCGCCACTTGCTCTGTTTACCGCTGCTTTGACCGGTTGTTTGATGACCCAGATCCGGGCATTCGCCAAACGCCTGAAAATCAAGATCAATCATGTTGAGGTTAAAGCGCGACTGCATTGGCAGGGTGAACAACAGGGAATGGAACCCTATGTGACGTCACCGGTTGGGTTTGGACTGGACGTCGACATTGATTCCGACGCCTCCGGTGAGCAACTGAAACATTTGCTGGAATGCGCCAAAAAGGGGTGCTTTATTGAGCAAACTCTGGCTCAGGGTCTGATTGTTGACCACAGGCTAAAGTTGGGCGGCGAGTGGCAAGATGCCTGAAAGTGTTGCAGTCTGCCGAATAGGGAATCGCGCATGAGTGAAACAGTCCAGGTCAAGCCTCGAAAAAAACGTCTTTCATCAACTGAAAGGCGGGCGGAATTCATTACCAAGGCAATCGAATTTTTTGCCGAAGAGGGATTTGAAAGCAGTACCCGCGACCTGGCCAGACATCTGGGTGTGACTCAACCGCTGCTGTATCGATATTTTCCAAGCAAGAATGACCTCATCAAAGAGGTCTATCAAACTGTCTATCTAAACCGTTGGCGTGAAGAATGGGACGAATTGCTGTGTGACCGAAACCGACCGTTACGAGAACGATTGCAGACATTTTATGAAGCCTATACGGACGCAATTTTCGCCCGAGAATGGATGCGCATATTTTTGTTCTCCGGCCTCAAAGGTGTTGAAATCAACCGGTGGTATGTCGGTTTGGTCAACGAACGGATCCTCAACCGCATTCTGACCGAGCATCGGTTCGAAAATGGCGACATTTCCGACCGACAGGCAACACCGGAAGAACTGGAGCTTGCCTGGGTGATGCATGGCGGAATTTTTTATTATGGCATTCGCAAGCACATCTATGAGTCGCCGGTGCTCGACGATAAATCTCGCATGATTTCGGACGCACTTGACGTCTTCCTGGCGGGAATTGGGGCGGTCAGTTCCACCTCGAAGAACTGACCGCAGACCTTAAATTGGAGCCTATGCGCCGCCGCGCGACGGATAGTTATTCTCGACCGCGAATGGCACCTTTGACAGTAGGAATTCAAGGTCCGGGCGCGCCCATGGCATATTGGAAACATCAACCAGATAAAGACGACCGTCCGGGCGGACCCAAAACAGACCCGGCTCACAAAATGTGTCTGCTTCAGCATCCTTGATCGCTTTTGAAATATAAAGTCCCCAGGCGCGGGCATCTGATTCTGACAGACCGTACCCGACCGTCAGACCGTCCAGTTGCCATTCGCTGGCGGTCTGTTTGGCGAGGTCCTCATTGTTCATCGAAATGGCAATGGTCGAAAACCCGGCGTCTTCATAAGCTGCCAACATGGTCAAAAGCTTCTGCAGATATGACTTGCAAACCGGGCAGTGCAGGCCCCGGTAAAAAACCACCATGGTAAAATTTTCCGGCGATTGGGTGGACAAGTCCCAGCTATCACCAGCGACTGTTTGAACACTAAGCGCGGGCACCTGTGCGTTGGGAGTGAGCATGACTGACATAGTTAGTTTCCTTAGTTTGGCGCCGGTCAAAGCGGTCGCGCGGTCGAGATTTCAATTATTGTGGCCCCGATACCACAAGTTATCATGGCAATCGGCAAGACCTGATGATGATGTTGATTGGTCCTCTTCTCCTACCCTGATTCAGGTCTGGATACTGAGCAAAGCGGCAAAAAATTCCAATTCTGGCCTTCGGCTTATTTATAATCCGATAAATAAAGGATATAGGAGAAACAGGCAACATACTCACCAGGAAGTGATGACATTGTCGAGCACCGGGAGGCGTGCATGAAAGCTGCCGAATTTGACTATCTGCGACCCTCGAATTTGGGAGCCGCATTGGACCTTCTGGCCAACGAGTCAGCAGACGTGCAGATTCTTGCTGGTGGACAAAGCCTGATGCCGATGATGAATTTCCGACTGGCGCAACCGGAACTGCTGGTCGATTTGAATGGCCTGGAAGAACTGCAATTTATTCGCCAGACCGATAGCCATATTCAAATCGGATCAATGACCCGCTATTGCGAGTTAGAAACTTCGTCGCTGATCCAACAGCATGTGCCGCTCTTATCTATCGCCCTGCCCCATATCGCCCATTCGGCAATTCGAAACCGTGGGACAATTGGCGGCAGTACGGCGCTCGCTGATCCAGCTGCCGAAATGCCGGCACTTTTAATTGCTCTGAACGCAACCATAGTGACCCGCTCTCGAGAGGGTCAGCGCTCGACTGAGGCTTCAAAGTTCTTTCTCGGGCTTTATGAAACCGCGCTGGATTCAGGCGAGTTGATTGAATCGATATCCATTCCAAAATCCACGACCGGTTCAGCCTGCGGATTTTACGAGTTGGCACGCCGCCATGGCGACTATGCCATGGCCGGCGTTGCCGTCACAGCGCAGAGAACTGACCCCATAAACGATGCCCGTGTGGTATTTTTTGCGATAAGTGATCGGGCCATCCGTGCAGAAACGGTGGAAAATCACTTGAACGGCCTGTCTGAATTGACCGAAGAGGGGCTGGAAAATGCACGAAAGGAGATCGACAAGCTGGACTTTCATGGCGATTTGAATGCCGAAGTCTCGACCAAACGGCATCTAGCCAAAGTGGTGTTCAAGCGGGCGATCGAGGAGATGATGCGTTGACCAAGAGCCAAAACATATCGGTGATAATCAACGGCGAACCAATTTCGGCCTCCGTCCCCCTGCGCACCAATTTGGTGGATTTTTTGCGCAATCAAGTGGGATTGACCGGTTCACATGTTGGCTGCGAGCACGGTGTTTGCGGTGCCTGTACGCTGGAGGTTGACGGCTCAATGATCCGCGGATGTTTGATGCTTGCGGTTCAGGCAGACGGTGCGGAGATAACTACAATTGAAGGCTTTGCGGATCGGGAAAAAGCAGCTCAATTGCAGCTCTCATTTCAGAAATACAACGCCCTGCAGTGCGGCTATTGCACCCCCGGCATGCTGGCCAGTGCGCTGGAATATATCGAGGCCGGGGGCAAAGCTGATCGCGCCGCCATTCGCCAGCATCTCTCTGGAAATTATTGCCGCTGCACCGGCTATCAGTCGATCGTGGATGCAGTGGTTGCGGTCATCGAGCAGGGAGGAAAGCAATGAGCGGCCCGCTTACCCTGTTTGACAAGCCCAATTCATATATCGGGAAGTCTGTGCCACGACCCGATGCGCGGCGCCTTGTAGAGGGACGCGGCAAATATGTTGACGATCTGCAATTGCCGCGCATGCTTCATGCAGCTTTTGTCCGATCACCCCATGCCCACGCCGAGATTGGCAATATCGACACGGCGGAAGCAACCACCCTGCCCGGCGTGATTGCCGTGTTCACCGCTGACGACCTTGCCGATCACGTCAGCCCCTATGTCGGTGTTCTGACCCATCTGCAGGGTTTGCGCTCACCACCACAAAGCCCGTTGGCTGCAGATCGGGCGCGCTGGCAGGGAGAACCGGTGGTAATGATTGTCGCGCAAAGCCGTGCCATTGCCGAAGATGCCTGCGAACTGGTGGATATCGACTTTGAACCGTTAGAGACAGTCTGCGATGCCGGGACTGCCCTTCAAGACGATGCTCCGGTGATCCATGGAGAATTTGACAGCAATCTGGCATGGCAGCGCACGGTAGATGCGGGTCACGTCGACGATGCGTTTGCCCGAAACGATGTTACCGTGATCGAGCGGGAATTCATCTTTGGCCGACATACGGGTGTCACCCTGGAGCCACGGGCATCTGTGGTTGAATATGATCCTTCAGAAGCGGTGCTGACGTACCATTATTCCGGCCAGGCTCCCCATATGATGCAAGCCATACTGGCCAAACATCTTGGGTTGCTGGAAGAAAACGTGCACATCGTTGCCCGCGATGTAGGCGGATCATTTGGCATAAAAATTCATACCTATGGTGACGACGTTGCCACAGCAGCAGCGGCAAAAATCCTTGCCCGCCCGGTTAAGTTCATTGCCGACCGCACTGAAAGCTTCGTTTCAGACATTCATGCCCGCGATCACACCGTGCGGGGACGTCTGGCGGTTGATGCAGAGGGAAAAATTGCGGCGCTGGAAATCGATAATCTGACCGGCATTGGTCCCTACAGCATGTATCCGCGCACATCAGCCATTGAGTGCAATCAAATTCTCAACCTGACCGGCGCACCCTATGCAATTGAAAACTACCGCGCTCGGGGAACGGTGGTGTTCCAGAACAAAAACATGATGTGCCAATACCGAGCCGTAGGTCATCCAGTGGCGATGGCAGTTGCTGACGGGTTGCTGGAAGAGGCGGCCCATGAAATTGGCATGGACGTCGTTGATATTCGTCGGCGCAACCTTTTTGCAGATAATGCCTATCCGATAAACTCTGCCGCCGGGATGAAATTCGACGATTTATCGCATCAAAAAGCGTTAGAGAAATTGGTCCGCTTCATGGATTATGAGGCTCTGCGCGAGGATCAGGCTGCAGCCCAAAAGCAAAACATCTATCGCGGAATTGGCCTTGTATCGATGGTCGAGGTGACCAATCCAAGTCCGATGTTTTATGGCATTGGCGGGGCACCGATCTCCGCGCAGGACGGCGCCAGCGTCAGACTGGATGCGGCGGGGGCGCCGCATGTTTCAGCGTCAATTACCGAACAGGGACAGGGCACCAATACCATCATTGCCCAGATCGCAGCCGGCGTGTTCGGAGTGGATATTGATCGGGTGAAAGTGACAACGGGTGATACGGCCACTACCCCCTATGGCGGCGGCACCTGGGCTTCGCGCGGTGCAGGCATTGGCGGTGAAGCGGTGTTGCAGGCCTCCCATGCTCTAAAGCAGCAGGTGCTGGATGTTGCGGGCGTGATATTGCAGGCCCGTTCAGATCAGTTGGACATTGTGGACGGACAGGTAGTCGACATCGAAATTGGCACGCAGCGGATCTCACTCGCTGATTTGGGGAAAATTGTCTATTATCGGGGCAATGAACTTCCCGCTGATGTGACACCGGAATTGATTGCCACCCGCCATTATCGAGTGACGGACTTCCCTTTCGTATTCACCAATGGCGCGATGGCTGCCCATGTTGAAATTGATGTCGAGACCGGCTTCGTAACGGTCTTGAACTTCTGGGCCGTTGAAGATTGCGGACGGGTTATCAATCCCAAATTGGTGGATGAGCAAATAAGGGGTGGCGTTGTGCAGGGAATAGGCGGTGCACTTTACGAAGAATGCATCTATTCGCCGGATGGCCAGTTGCAAAATGCCTCAATGGCCGATTATCTCGTACCGATGGCCGCAGAAATGCCGGATATCCACATTGCACATATTGAAACCCCCACCAAAACGTCAGTGCTGGGTGCCAAGGGCGCAGGCGAAGCCGGCACAGGTGGCGCGCCCGCCGCAGTCATGAACGCCGTCAATGATGCGCTTCGACCACTGAATGCTTCCATCCATCAAATGCCGATGACACCCCAACGGATACTCAAAGCGCTGGGCAAAGTGTAAAATCAGTCAGCCGCTCAAGGCATCCATCTGCGCGCGATACCAATCGCCGATTTGGCTCGCGGTCATCCAGCAAACACCCTCATGGCCACCGACATAGTCGAACAGTTCTTCCAGATACCTGATGCGGTGAGGTACGCCCGTGATGTAGGGATGCATGGAAATCGCCATGATGCGGGCATTATCCTCACTCTCCTGATAGAGCCGGTCAAACTGATCAATGCCCCGGCGTAACAATTCATCTGAACGGTGCTGTTGGAGCGCATAGACGGCGATATCGTTTGTCTCCACTGTATAGGGGGTCGTGGTAATCGTGCCGAAAGGTGTTTCGATATCCTGTGGCAGGTCATCGATTACCCAGTCAGCAACATATTCAATGCCGTGCTGGCGCAACAGATCCAGTGTTTCATCGGTTTCCGTGAGACCCGGACATTCCCAGGAACGCGGTGCAGCACCGCTAAAACTGGAAAGGGATTCCACCGTTTTAGCGATCGCGGCGGATTGATCCTGCAGCTTGTGCGTCGGCCCTTGCAGGAAGCCGTGGCCCATGAATTCCCAACCTGCCTCCTTGCCCGCCGCCGCGACGCGCGGATAGGAATTGCAAACATTGCCGTTGATCGCCAGCGTCGTTGGAATATCCCGATCCGTCAGCGCCTTATGTTGCCGCCAGAATCCGGAACGCATGCCATATTCATGCCAGGACCAGTTGGGAATGTCCGGCAGCAGCGGCTGACCCATTGGCGGCGGCAGAACTGTGCGCGGCATCGGCTTTTCGATCTGCCATTCCTCAACATTCAAAATCACCCAGACGGCCATTCGTTTGCCATCAGGAAACTGAAGTTTTGGGCGGTCAACAATCGCCTGAAAGGGGATTCGATCAGTCAGGCGCATCGCTGGGTATCCAACGGCGATCTGGTCCAATGGCCAAAATGCGAACTTATAAGCCTAGAAATCTTGCCCATGTGCTCCCGCCATCTGATTGCACGACATAATTGACGAAATAAAAAGGGGCGACCGATGGCCGCCCCAAATGGCCCTGATTAGAAAGGTTGCTCAGGGTTTAGTTCAAGCTATAGGGATGCGGCCACTTGTAGCCCGTGGCATTCACCGCCTCGAGATAGTTTTTCATGACCTCCGTTCCGGGCATGCCACGTCCGTCAGCATCTTTTGCCTGACGGCTTGGAAAGCCTGCGAGTGATTTGGCCCAACCGGCCCGGGCTTCTTCAGGCAATACCTTCATTTTAGCGCCGACTTTTGCCAGCCCTTCCAGGCCGGCCTTCTGGCGCGCATTCAGCGATTTACCGGCTTGTTCCTCATAGCCGCGACCGACCTCAACCAGAATTTTCTGAATTTCTGGCGGCAATCGGTTGAACGACCGCAAGTTCATGGTCAACCCGTTCACACCCATGGCACCGAACCCGATCTGGGTATAATGGGGTGCCGGCTCATAAAATTTAAAGCCGAGATAGGCTGATGGGAACATCAACCATCCATGGTAAACCCCGGTCTGGAGCGACAAATATCCGTCCGGCAATGTCGACTGAACCGGTACGGCACCGGCGAATTCCAGCCACGGCAGGTTTGGTCCGGCACCACCAACCTTGACGCCCTTGAGATCATCAACCGTGTCCCAGGGATCGGTTGTACCCAGATGATAATTGTCCCATCCGTGCAAACCCAGCAGCTTTTGTTTGTATTCCTTCTCAAATGTGTCGGTCAGCCACGCTGTTTTGTCATATACGGCGCGTGTGGCCTGCATTTGCTGGGCAGAATCCTGTGGGCCAAATGGCGCGTAATAAGGGAAGTTGTGCAAAAACAACTTCGCCGGCTCAAAGCAGAAGCAATAAGCGCCGATATCCAAAATTCCGTTCTGCACCGCTTCCAAAGTCTCTGCGACACCGGCGATTGATCCACCATAACCTTCGACAAACTCGATTGTGTGGTCGGTTTCCGCGGCCACGCGCCGTTTCACTTCAGGTACAAAATATTTTTCTAGATCAGTGACATAGACTGCAGGACCGCTGGGGTGTCCAGCGCCTGCGCGCAATGTGAATGAATCAGCACTGGCCGTCGATACGGCACCAAGGGTAGTCGACGCGAACAGCGCCAATACCGCAAGTTTACCCATTGTTTTTGAACTCATGAATTCCTCCCGTTGTAAACGCCAAGATGGCGTAAATCTGCGCGTTGCGACGAAACTCTTCGGCTTATTTATCGATCGCTAAACGAATTTCCATTTCTTCATAAACATCAATTGGGGTCAAGGGGCCAGAAGGTGCAAAGATCGTGGCATCGTCGCTCGAAACCAAAGGTTACCCGCCCGATTGCCAGTTTCTCACGGCTTCAAGCGGCCAAAGCAGCATCAAAATATTCAGCAATAATCCGTCACGAATAGTAACTACTCAGCTACCCTATTTCTGCTGCCATTAGGTGCGACAATTTGATTC
>JAALLE010000106.1 GCA_011087605.1 Hyphomicrobiales bacterium | reverse complement strand
ATGCTTCAATCACAAAACAGGACTTGCAAAAAGGGAGCCATCCACACAGGACTTAGCGCTCTGGTATATCAGGTGTCGGTGTTCTCGGCGCGACAGCATTCAAATGGCAAGCTCAGGGGGAACTAGCCGTTGGGCGATCGTGAATTGCTTTAGCCCAATTTACCAATACAGATATTGAAGCATCTGAGTCCGTGAAGTCACAAACGCCAGTTTTGAGTCCAATGCTGCCAAGCCACGTATGTTGCGATCCAGCCGGCGGATTGCAACTCATCGCTAGTATCGACTCAACCTGGATCGGCTATTTTGAATAAAATAGACTCAAACATGACATAAATCGGAAAGGATCATGCTATGCCCGCTGGGATCTCGCTTTCCCGGCGGGTAACAAAATCGGCCAGTGATTCTGCGATCCCTGGATCGAGTGTTGGTGGTTCTTCTTCATAACGCTCTAACATGCTTTTGCACCAAGCACGCCCACGATCGCTGACAGTTTTGCGACCACTGGCTTTCCAGCTTTCAAATCTCTCGTTGTCCTGAATGTCGTCTAAAAAGGGTAGATTTTCCCTTGTATAATCTTCATCGAAAAAATGGCCGCCAGGCCCCACTTTCGCCAAATCGTCTAACGCAATGTCTATGTCGTCAAAACTGACGCCCTTCAAAAGCGTTTGAAATCCTAGAATCTGCTGCGCGTCTGCTGCAAGTTTACCCATGGAAATACAAAGCGAGCCTTCGATCGTTCCACCGCAATGAGTCAATAAATTACAACCACCGAGGATGGCGGGATAGACTTTCAATATTGAATCATAGCCCGCATACAGATCATCCTGTTTTGATCCGGATTTGGCGCCATTGGTTCGCCAGGGCATCCCATAATACCGTGCCATCTGTCCAAATATATACATAAACAGGGACACTTCAGGCGAGCCAAAAACCGGTGATCCGCTTTTCATGTAAACGCCCATCGGGGCTACTCCCATCACCGCACGACACCCCGGACGGATAATCTGGGAGAATGCAATTCCGGCGAGCACTTCGGCGATGATTTGCGCAGTTGCCGCCAAGGTGTGGACCGGTGTCGATGCGCCATAGAGCACGAAAGGTGACATCAATAGGGATTGGTTCTCTTTGGCGTAGACCCTGATGGCATCAAGCTGGGTTTTGTCCCAAACGAGGGGGGAGTTACAATTGAAAATCGCCGTCATCACCACGTTTTGGTCTACAAAATCCGATCCAAAAACAAGTTTGGCCATCTCGATACTGTCGCTTGCCTGATACTCGGATTGCGGAGAGCCCATAATGGGTTTGTCTGTAGTTTGAAAACTGCTTTGAACCATGTGGAGATGGCGATGCGGGATAGCGACATCCATAGGCTCCAGCGTATATCCACCATTGTATTGAAGCGCTGGATTTACCTGATGTAGCTTCATCAGGTCGCGCATGTCTTCAGCAGTAGCTTGACGTCGCACACCCTCCAGGTCGATCAGATTGGGCGTTCCGTAAGCAGGCCCAAAAACCATATTGCGCCCACCAACCCGAACGGTGCGGTCAGGATTGCGGGAATGATAATCAAATTCCTCAGGAACAGATGCGATGAGTTTCCTGATCAGTTGACGCGGAATTCGCACACGGTGACCATCGACCTCAGCACCCGCATGCCGCCAGATGTCGGCGGAAACATCGTCGCGAAACTCAATTCCGATTGTTTCCAGTATGGACATGGCCCGATCATCGATTGCTTCCAGCCCGTCAACCGCAAGCACCTCGTATGCGGGAATGTTGCGAATTGTTGACTTTGGATAAACGATTGGTGCCTTAAGGCGTGCTTGTCTTCGGGCCGCAGCTCCACCGCTTCTTTTTCGGGGGGTGCCCGTTCTGGCAACGCTGCCGGCTTCCACGCTCATCGGTCTTCTTCCATGCTCCACCATCAACTGGCACCAGCTTCTATTGAAACGGATAGACCGACAATCCCTCAAATACTTACCCAACGGCGATACATGAGGTTACGCCGGCAACCTGGGCTAACGATTGTCCGAATCGAGCTGTGAAGGAATGCTCAACTCTGACATCAACCAATTGCTGAAGTCCGTAACCGTTTGGGTTGGGGCGGCGGCTTCCGGGTGGCACATGTAATATCCATTTTGTGGCAAAAGCGCCGTATCAAGCGCTGGCACCAGCACCGAACTATCCGTAAACTGTTGCATCAACGGCGGTCCGAGCAAGCCAATGCCTTGCCCGTCTAAAACTGCCTGAACGAGATTTACATAGGAATCGTAAGAACTCATCCGGATGTTGTTGCCAAGAACCAACCCCTTGTCGCGAAAGAAATTTGGCCACAACGACGAAGCGTCAACTGCGGATTCAAAATCCAGCAAGGGGACATTGGCGAGGTCCTCTAGGGCATCGAATGGACCGAACTTGTTTAAAAACGCAGGACTGCAAAGAGGCATTATTTGCTGGCGTTGTAACAAAACACTTTTCGTCCCAGGCCAATTTCCAGAACCGTAACGAATCGCGATATCGACATCCGACTGGACCAAGTTGATCAAATCCTGAGAAACCAAAAGCCGGAAGTCCACCTTGGAATTTATCCGGCGATAGCGGCCGATATTTGGCATCAGAAGATACGTTGAAACCCCCGAAGTGGTCGCGATTGTAATCAGATTGTCTTCTTTCGTATTTTCGATCGCCTCGATCTCATCAAGGATTGACTGAAAACCCTGATTGACCGTTCGAGCCAGCCGACGACCGGTACGGGTAAGCTTGATACTGCTTTGCCCGCGGGCAAATAGCTCAAGCCCAAGGAAAAGCTCCAGCTGACGAACTTGGCGCGACACCGCAACGCGGGTGACGTTCAACTCTCGTGCAGCCTCGGCAAAGCTGAGATTTCTTGCTGAAACCTCAAATGCGATCAACGCTTTAAGCGGAGGTAATTTTCGAAGTCCAAGCGCCAAAGAGTAACTCCTGCAGTTCAATTGGCTTACCAACTGGCGAAAATGCACGGTGGGAGCGTAACTTCAGGTTACCCTATGCGTCATTATTTTCAACATGGACATGGAACTGAACTGTGCGAGACTTTTTCTCTCATTTAGCACAGCAAAGCCCCATGACTGAAATAATGCCTCATCAAAATGCGATTGACTGCCAAAATCTCTGGAAGATTTTTGGAGCCCGCGCCGATGAGGCTTTGGTTGCTGCGAAGAACGGCGAGGTCGACAAGGACGAAGCGTTAAAGCGTTTCAGTTGCGTCATCGGTGTGGCCGACGCCAGTTTTTCCGTCGCTGAGGGTGAGATTTTATGCATTATGGGCCTCTCCGGCTCCGGTAAATCGACAATAATTCGCCATGTTAATCGCCTGATCGAACCCACAGATGGTCAAATTTTGATCGAGGGCCGCGATGTTATGGGACTTAATCCCAAGGAACTAAGGCAACTTCGTGCTCGCAAGATTGGCATGGTGTTCCAACACATGGCGCTGTGGCCCCATAAATCCATTGCAGACAATGTTGCGTTCGGGCTTGAGGTGCAAAAAACGCCGAAGGGTCAACAGCGAGCGGCAGCAGAAAGCGCTCTTGAGAAGGTCGGACTGGGTGGGTGGAGCGACAGATACCCTGACCAACTGTCTGGTGGCATGCAGCAAAGGGTCGGCCTGGCGCGGGCGATGGCAGCTGATCCAGACATTCTATTGATGGATGAGCCGTTCAGCGCGCTGGATCCGTTAATCAGAAAGGATCTCCAGGATGAATTTCTGAAGCTCTCGCGTGAGGTCAAAAAGACCACCCTCTTCATCACCCATGATCTCGACGAGGCCATGAAAATGGGAGACCGGATTGCGATCATGAAAGATGGCCGAATTGATCAGACGGGTACTCCGGAAAGTATCGTGCTGAGACCAGAGACCGACTACGTATCTCGTTTCGTCAGTTCCATATCGACGCTTAAATATATCTCAGCCAGCGAAATTATGACTCCCGGAAAGGCCAAATCAGGGGCGCCTGAATTTGGCGCTTCCACTCCGCTTCCCGTCCTTCTAGCTGCGTTTACCGAAGGGGCGGAGGAACTCGCCATCACGGATGGTGAGACGCATCTTGGCCGCATCAGCAGTACTGATATTCTGCAAGCGGTGCAAACTGATCTAAAACGGGTTTGAGGTAGCAATGGACCCGCTGCTCAATCCATTTGATTATTTCACCGTTCCGTTTGGGGCCTGGGCCGAAGCCGGGTTGGACTATGTGGTTAGCGTGAGCCGCCCGACGCTGCTTGCGGCAAAAGTGCCGGTGCAGGCATTCCTTGAGTTTGTCCAAGATGCGCTACGCGCGACACCGCCAACAATCGGTATCGCCGTGATCGTTGTCCTTGGATATTTGCTGTCCGGTTGGAGGCTTGCTCTGACAGGGCTGGTTTGTTTGACCCTGATTGGTCTGATGGGCGCATGGCAAGCTGCCATGACAACATTGTCCATCGTCATTGCGGCTGTCGTCATTTGCGTCGTGATCGGGCTGCCATTGGGCGTGCTTGCGGCACGCAGTGACAGGTTTTTTAAGTATCTGCGCCCGTTGCTTGACCTGATGCAAACCATTCCCTCATTCGTTTATCTGGTGCCCGTTGTCATGCTGTTTGGCATCGGCGACACCCCCGGCGTCATCGTGACCTGTTTTTTTGCCGTAACGCCGTTGATTAGGCTGACAAATCTCGGCATTCGCGGTGTGCGTGAAGATCTTGTGGAAGCGGCGCGCGCGTTTGGAGCAAGTGAAACGCGTATTCTCATTGGAACGCAATTGCCACTCGCCCGTGCAACGATTTTGGCCGGGTTGAATCAGACGGTCCTATTGTCATTGTCAATGGCTGTGGTCGCCTCCATGATCTCGGTTGCTGGACTAGGGCGCATGGTACTGGAGGGTATTGGACGTCTCGATTTTGGCAGCGCTACCGTTGGCGGTATCGGCATCGTACTTACCGCTATCGTGGTTGATCGTTACGTGCAGGCCCTAGGTGCTGCTACGCCCCGTGACAGGGCAGGGGGTTGAGCATGGATTGGAGCGTAATTCTCGACCCATTTGCTTCTGTCCAACTGCCCCTGTCGCAGTGGGCCAACGAATCCATGACGTGGCTCACCTCAAACTATCGCAGTTTTTTTCAGGCGATTAAGGCGCCTGTAAAATGGGCACTGGATCTTGTTGAGGACGGCCTTCGAGACTCACCCCAGTCCATCATTATAATTGTTTTCACACTGTTCGCTTGGCAAGTAGCCAATCGCTCGACCGCAATTATCACCTTTTTCGGGCTCATCGCCATCGGATTGATCGGTGCCTGGGATCCAGCCATGACAAGTTTCGCCGTTCTGGTAACAGCAGTTGCAATTTCCGTTGCAATCGGATTGCCGCTCGGTGTTTTGTGCTCGCGAGTGAATTTCATTTGGGCGTTGGTTCGCCCTGTCCTTGACTTCATGCAGACGATCCCGTCTTTCACCTATTTGGTGCCTGTCATTTTGTTGTTTGGAATTGGCAATGTACCAGGCGTGATTGTTACCGTATTTTTTGCGATACCACCACTTATCCGTTTAACCAATTTAGGATTGCGCGAAGTACGTGCAGACCTGGTGGAGGCTGCCGATGCTTTTGGCGCCACACCGTTCAAACGCTTGTGGTCGATCGAGATCCCACTGGCGCGGCCCACCATTATGACCGGGGTAAATCAGACTGTCATGCTTTCACTTGTCATGAGTGTGATTGCGTCGATGATCTCTGTTGCCGGCCTGGGGCGTTTGGTTCTTGTCGGTATCAGCCAACTCGACCTGGCGAGGGCATCTATTGGCGGATTGGGCATCGTACTGCTCGCCATCATTTTTGACAGAATTACACAAGGATTTGGCTTCACAAGACGCGATCGTGGTGATCGCGGGCTTTGGGAACAAGGGCCAATGGGATGGCTGCGAGGAAAACTACGCCATCAAAATTAAACTGCAACACTCATCCAAACTGGGAGGAAACCATGAAAAAAATTGGATTGAAATGCACTGTCGCAAGCTTGCTGACTTGTGCACTAACCGTGCCTGTCTTGGCACAAGATGCCACTGCGATAACAACCGGCCGCACCGATCATCAGCTTATATACGAAGTGATCGAAGAAGGCCTGGCAGCGCTTGGATACAAGAACAATGAAGCGTTAACCGGTAACTACCCGGCAATTCACCTTTCCATCGGACAAGGCGATGCCGACTATACTGCCGTACACTGGAAACCCTTACACAATGAGTTCTATTCGAAATCTGGTGGTGACGACGCGTTGGTTCGCGCTGGACCAATGTATACGAACGCGATGCAAGGCTACTTCATCGACATCAAAACCGCCAAGGCGCACAACATTACCTCGTTGGAGCAGATGAAAGATCCGGCGATCAAGGCGCTTTTCGACACTGATGGCGATGGCAAGGCCAACATGACCGGATGTAACCCTGGTTGGGGTTGTGAAAAAGTCATTGAACATCACCTTGATGCCTACAAACTCCGCGACCATGTCAACAACGACAAGGGCGCGTATTTCGCGCTAATGGCCGATACGATTGAGCGCTACAAGGCTGGCAATCCGATTTTTTACACCACCTGGGCTCCCAACTGGATTATGGGAACGTTGCAGGAAGGCAAAGATGTCATGTTCCTCAATGCGCCGTTTTCGTCATTGCCAGGCGATCAAGGAACCAACACAGAGTGGCCTGATGGTCGTAACCCCGGTTTCGGCGTCAATGACAACTACATCCTTGTGAACAAGGAGTTTGCCGAAGCCAACCCTAAAGCAATGGCCTTCATGAACGGGCTCAAAATTCCCGTGCCGGATCTGAGTGTCATGATGACTCGGATGAATAACGGAGAAAAATCACCCGAACAGCTGGAGCAGATCGCCAAGGATTGGATCGCTGCGCATCAGGCCGATTGGGACAAGCTGATTGCAACGGCAAAAGCAGCCAACTAGCAACACTCGGGCCCGCCCGAATTGGGCGGGCCTGTCGCACTTCGGAGACCCATGATTTGGCTATTTTCTTTCACTGGTCAGAGGCCGATATTGACCTTTGGCGCGATGCCCTAGCGGCCGAAAACATAGATCTTGAGCTTCGTCCATTAGAATCTCTTGGAAGCGCTGCAGACGTCGAGTTTGCGATCGTGTGGGCGCCGCCAGACGGCTCGCTCAAAACGATGGAAAACCTAAAATACATATTCTCAATTGGCGCAGGAGTTACCCACATAACGCTTGATCCTGACTATCCGTCGAACGTGCCGATTGTGCGATTGCAGGACCGGCTGTTGGTCGAAGATATGTCCTGCCACATTATCCACTGGGTGCTGCATTATCACCGTTACTATGCGCGCTATCGTCAGTATCAAAATGAACGCAAATGGCTGCGTCATCGTTATCCCGAAAACAGCGCCCGGCGCGTTTCGATATTAGGCCTTGGACAAACCGGACAGGATGCCTGCCGACGATTACAATCTCTTGGATTTAGCGTGACAGGTTGGGCCCGCAGCCAAAAGGAAATTGAAGGCGTGCGCTGCCTGGCTGGCCAGGAAACTTTCGATACGGTGGTTCGCGAAGCCGATATTTTGGTCAATTTATTGCCACTCACTGCAGAGACGGCAGAAATTTTGAACGCTTCTGTTTTCGACCGGATGCCTAAGGGAGGGTTCATCATAAATTGCGCCCGCGGTTCCAGTGTCGATGATAGTGCGCTGCTTGCAGCTCTTGACAGCGGCCAAATAGAAGCCGCCGCGCTGGATGTATTTCGGGAGGAACCGCTTCCTGATGATGACCCCTATTGGAGCCATCCCGCAGTCTCGGTTACCCCTCATGCCGCTGCACCCACCAATGAACGATCGGCTGCAGAATTCATTGCTGCACAGATTCGAACTTGTCTCGACGGTGGGCAGCCTGCGCCTATTGTGGATTTGGCTCGCGGATACTGATCGTGCGGCGCCCGTCGATAATTCCCAAACACGAAGACAGCAACGGTTGGTGGGAGACATTGCTGCCTCCAACCAAAGCAAACGTGCTGCGCGAAACACATCACGTGCAAACCGCCATTATAGGCGCAGGCATATGCGGTCTCTCGGTCGCCCACCAACTGTCAAAACAATGTCCCAATGACGATATAGCGGTGATAGAGGCAGAGCGCGCGGGCAACAATGCATCAGGCCGCAACGCGGGGTTTATGCTCAACGTCCATTCTCACGGTCCACCCAAGAAAATAGATGTGTTGCGGCGCAATATGAAACTTTGGTTAAGCGGTCTGGAAGACTTGCGCCGCATGGTTCGCGAATTCCAAATTGACTGCGACTGGGATGAATACGGTCGACTATACGGTTCTGCCGGCCCGGACGGTGAAATTCACATTGCGGAAATTGCCGAGACGCTTGACCAACTTGAACTGGAGCATTCCTGGTTCAGTCGGGAGGAAATGCAGTCGAAAATAGGTACTTCGTTTTATAAGCGCGGGCTCCACACACCTGGCAGCGCGTTAGTAAACCCTGCGGCGTTGATGCGCGGACTGGCTCGCAACCTGCCGGCAAGTGTTCAATTGTTTGAAGAAAGCCCCGTGTTGGGAATTGAGCGAAGCGGCGGAGGTTTTCTGATTGAGACAGCGGAGGGCTCCATGCGCGCCGACCGGGTGGTATTGGCTGCGGGTGTGTTCCTCCCGCAATTTGGCGTTGCGAAGAACCGCTTTGTATCGATGGCCACCTATGCCAGCCTGACCGCGCCTCTTACAGATGATGAGCTTTCGCAAATGGGCTCTGCGGAGTCATTTGGTCTGCTGGGCAGTTCGGAATATGGATCAACCATCAGACTGACAAAGGACAGACGTCTGTTTATTCGCAATGTTTTTGAATTTGCTCCCGGCGCTCCCACCTCAAATGCAAACGTCGTAGATATCAGTTCGATGCACCGCAAAGCCATGCAGGTTCGCTGGCCTGGATTGGCGGAAACAAAATTTGAGCATAGTTGGGGCGGCCAAATGGCATTCACCAATAATAATGGCACCGTGTTCGGGGAGGTTGAGACCGGTCTTTACGCTATCCTGACCAATGATGTGTCTCCCATGACACGGGGAACAGCGGCTGGGCGGCTGTTAGCCGATTTTATGACCGGGCAGGACAGCGACTTGTTGAGTGTCCAAATGAGCATTCCCAAAGCCAGTCGATTGCCCCCAAGGCCCATTCTAGACATTGGTGTTGCAGCGCGCCGCGGCCTGCTGCGATTAGCAGCAAGAAAGGAATTCTAACCAACAGCTAAGATCCAACACCGAATGTGTGGCGATTTTTAACAATTCAATGATGCCAAACCCAAACGGAAACTCGAATGGCAAAACAAAAAAACGTTGCATACGTCGTGGTCACAGGCTGGCCTTTACTGCCACCCGCTATACGGCATTTGCACAATTGTGGCTTGGAAATTATTGCAACGAGTCCTGATCCCGATGTCGATGAACTGATTGGCAAAATCGAACAGTACCAACCTAAGGCCATAATTGTTCGATCTGAAGAAATTAACAAAAGATGCTTTGATGCCGCAACAGAATTGCAGGCAGTGGCCTATCATGGGGTTGGCTACGATGTGATCGACGTCGCCACTGCCACCCGACGGGGGATTCCCGTATTCATTGCTCCTGGTCGCAATGCAATCTCAGTGGCAGAGCATGCCATTGGACTGATCTTGGCGATACGAAAGCAGTTTTTGAACCATGATGGATTGATACGAAACGGCAAATGGCGCCCAGCAAAGCCAGCAACCTCTGAAATCCACGGCAGCACGATCGGTCTTGTTGGTCTTGGCGCCATTGGCAATCGCCTGACAGAACTCTCACAGGCATTCGGCATGAAGACCATTGCCTATGACCCTGGATCATTCAAATCCTGGCCAGCGCACATCACGCGATGTGATTTACTGGATGATTTGCTTGTCGAAGCTGACATTGTGAGCCTCCATATCCCTCTAACTCCGCTCACGAAAGGGATGATCGGGGCTGATGCCATCGCAAAAATGAAAAGTGGCGCCATCCTTATCAATACGGCGAGGGGAGGAATTGTCGACGAACAAGCCTTGGTGGCGGCAATGAAATCGGGGCACCTCTACGGAGCCGGCCTTGATGTATTCGAACAGGAGCCACCGGGAGCGGGCGCTGAATTGTACACGTGTGACAATGTGATTCTGACCCCGCATATCGCCGGGGTGACACCTGAGAGTGCGTTGAGGATGTCCATGTGCTGTGCTGAAAATATTTCACGGTTTTTGCTCCATGGAGAGGCTGCAGCAGACGATGTGGTGAACCCCGAATGGAAAAAATAGCCAGATCAAAACACCAAATTGCCGAAATACGTTGGATTCGCGCGACGTCAGGTAGGTTACACTTGGCGGCAATCGTGGGCTGCTCAGAATGAAATTTGGATACCGCAAATAATGCAGATAACAAGTACCCAATTAGGAATTTCAGCCGGTGATGGAATTTATATTCACCGCCGGATATGGTCGCTCGATGAGGGCCTGGTCAGCGAACTCTTGTGCTGCCCATTGAGTTCTAATCCAATGCTACAGGAAACCTGACAATTGGCCGATGCACAAACCGAAGAACTCCGATCCAGCGACCCACTTCTTCAACCGTTTAAGCTCAAGCATCTCACGCTGAAAAATCGTGTGATGAGCACCAGTCATGCCTGTGGGCTGGAAGACGATGGCTATCCGCAGGAAAACTACCAGCGCTATCACGAAGAAAAGGCCCGCGGTGGTTTGGCACTGACCATGTTTGGTGGGTCGTCCAATGTCGCCCAGGACTCACCTTCCGTATTTCAGCAACTTTATGTGGGCGACGACGGCGTCATCCCGCATCTGCAAAATTTTTCGAAACGCATTCACGCCCAGGGCGCGGCTTTGATGTGCCAGATTACCCATCTTGGACGACGCGGTGACCCCCATGCCGACAATTGGCTACCAACAATCGCTCCATCGCCCATTCGCGAAACTCTGCATCGCAGTTTTCCAAAGGAGATGGATGAACATGACATTGCCAGGGTCATCAAGGCCTATGGTGCTGCCGCACGACGCTGCAAAGAGGGCGGGCTAGACGGCATAGAGACCCTGGCGAGCTCGCACCTGATCGGACAATTTCTATCGCCCTACACCAACTCGCGGACCGACAGGTTTGGTGGATCGGTCGAAAACCGCTGTCGGTTCGGCCTGATGGTTTATGATGAAATTCGCAAGCAAGCAGGGGAGGATTTCATAGCCGGTTTGCGCTACGTGGTTGATGAACAATCAGATGGCCTCACTTTCGATAATTGCGTGGAGATCGCCAAAATTTTTGAAAGTGCGGGCACGGTCGACTTTTTCAATGCAATCTATGGCAAGATGGACACCGAGCGAGGGCTCGCCGAAGACAACATGCCGGGCATGGCCTCACCCATCGCACCGTGGTTGCAGGCTGTTGGTGCTTTCAAGAAAGAAGTGAACCTTCCGGTATTTCACGCGGCCAAGATTTCTGACATCGCGACGGCAAGATATGCCATCGGCGAGGGCCTTCTGGATATGGTCGCCATGACCCGAGCACATATCGCTGATCCGCACATTGTCAGCAAATTGATGGCCGGAAAGGAAGAACAAATTCGTCCCTGCGTAGGCGCGACCCATTGCATGACCGGCCACCGGCCGCGCTGTATGCATAATGCTTCAGCGGGCCAGGAAACTTCGCTGCCACACGTTATTGCTCCGGCAGAAAATGGATCCCGCAAAATTGTCGTGGTCGGGGGTGGACCCGGCGGATTGGAAGCGGCCAGAATCTGCTGTGAACGCGGGCACCAGGTGGTTTTGATGGAAGCGGCGGCGCAACTCGGTGGGCAGGTATTGATTGGCGCGGCCAACCCGTGGCGCAAGAACCTACTCGGGATCGTCGACTGGCGCGTGCAGGAACTAGAAAGGCTTGGCACACAAGTGCGTCTCAACACCTATGCCGATATCGAGGATGTTAATGAGGAAAACCCAGATGTGGTTATTGTAGCGACCGGTGGGGTGCCAAATTTGGACTGGATCGAAGGCAGTGAGAACTGCACCAGTGCATGGGATATTCTGACCGGGCAAACACCACTTTGTGACAACATCATTGTATATGACGGAACCGGCAGACATGCAGCGCCCGCTTGTGTCGAATACGCGTCAAACGCTGAAAAGCGAGTCTCGCTTGTATGTCTGGATGGTCAATTCGGTATGGAACTGACTTACCCTGAACGAGTTACCTGGAAGCAGAAACTGTATCGTCAAAGAGTTCCTCAGCAACTAGACCTTAGGCTGGTCAGCGTGAACAAAAGCGGTAATGAAGTTTCAGCGCGATTCATCAATGAACTCACCGCAGAATCCATAATCATGAAGGGGCAGCAAGTCGTTGTTGAATGCGGGGTATATTGCCGGCGGACGAACTCTATCTTGGCCTTCGCGACCAGTCGGTCAATCAGGGAGTGACGGACATCGACAGTCTGCTCGCAGGGCGCCAGCAACCGGTTGATGTAAACGCAACGGGCGATTTCGAGTTACATCGGATCGGCGACGCTGTGGCGAGCCGAAACATTTACTCGGCCGTTTTGGATGCAGCCCACCTTTGCACCCATCTTTAGGTGAATTGTAGGATCATAGGCAGGTTACAGGGATACGGAAATGACCAGGCGTGGACGGCAGACCCGGCGAAGACGAACCTCAGACAATCTGGGTCAAGTTCACCGCAGTCGACGAAGAACTCCTGCATACGAAATTCTCGATGCAGCGGGGGTCGACGCTATTCACCAGCAATCCATGCGCATTCTGGAAGAAATTGGCATCGAGTTTCGCGATGATCAGGCGCTCGCCACATGGGCGCAAGCCGGTGCCAACGTGCAGGGGAACCGTGTTCGCATCGACCGCGAATTGCTGCTCGCCAAAACCTCGCTGGCGCCAAGCGAGTATGTCCAACACGCCCGCAACCCCAATCATTCAGTCAAGATCGGTGGTGACCACATGGTGTTCGCCCCGGTGTACGGCTCGCCCTATGTGCGTGATTTATCCAACAATCGACGCTATGCAACCTTGCAAGACTTCCGGAACTTTGTCCGTTTGACCTACATGTCGCCCGCATTGTCACATTCCGGAGGCACCATTTGCGAGCCGACCGATGTGCCGGTGGCAAAACGGCATCTCGACATGCTTTTGGCGCATATTCTTCTATCCGACAAACCATTCATGGGCAGCGTCACCGCACCTGAACGGGCGCAGGATTGTGTTGATATGTGTCGCATTCTCTTCGGCAGTGAATTCGTCGACAAAAATACGGTGATGACATCTTTGATCAATTGTAATTCGCCGTTGGTATGGGACGAAACCATGCTGTCTGTCATCCGGGTCTACGCTGCGGCCAATCAGGCCTGCATCATCTCTCCGTTTATCATGCAGGGTGCCAATACACCGACAACGACGGTCGGCGCATTTGCGCAGCTCAATGCTGAAGCCTTGGCCGGGATAGCCTATGCACAGCTCGTGAGGGCGGGTGCTCCAGTGATCTACGGAGCCACCCTTTCCACCGTCGCAATGCAGACGGGTGCGCCTATGTATGGCACATCGGAAACCCAGCTATTAACGCTTCTAACCGGTCAAATTGCGCGCCATTATGGTTTTCCAATGCGGACTGGTGGCATGCGAACCGGATCCAAAGTAGCGGACGCGCTGGCGGCGTATGAATCAACCCAGACAATGCTGCCAGCGGTGATGGCGGGCGGCAATTTTTTCCTTCACGCAGCCGGTTGGCTGGAGAGCGGCCTCTCCGCGTCCTTTGCCAAATTCGTGATGGATGCTGACCAACTCACAGTAATGCAGAGACTGGCCGGGGGGCTTGAAATCAACGACGAGGAACTCGCCCACGAAGCCGTTGAGGAAGTTGGTCCCGGCAGCCATTTTTTCGGTAGTCAGCACACGTTGCGCCACTATGAAGGTGCATTTTTTGTGCCTGAATCTGGTGACCTGAGCACCTACGAACAGTGGCAAGAAGAGGGCGAAATGGACGCGCTACAAAGAGCCAGTGCTATTGCCAAAAAACGCCTGGAAGATTATCGACCTCCCGAAATTGATCCATCGATTGCCGAGGCGCTGGAATCCTTCGTTGAAAAACGCAAGTCAGAATTACCAGATGGGATCTGACCTGCGAGAGCCGGAAATGACGAGCAGGATTACTTCCCTGTGTTCCGTACGCGACAATCCTTCACCGTCTCAGAAGGGCTGATTTTGATGAAAAAGGGTTTGTTCTAGCCGCTACTGGAAGGCTGCGG
>JAALLE010000105.1 GCA_011087605.1 Hyphomicrobiales bacterium | reverse complement strand
AACTGAATCAGCAAAGACTGCCGAGATTAAGGCGAGTTTTTCAACGGAATAGGCCGTATGCAGATATTGCTGTTACCTTAGATTGCACGGTCCTTCGCCACCAGCAGCGCTTTCTCCATTTCCTGGCGAACCTGCGTTCTGACCACAATCCGGCGTTTGCTCCTCAGTAATCCAACGTGATCTATCATTGGATGCGGGATGCCAGATGCGATGGCCGCGAATTGGAAACGCATTTCATACTACAGGGAATTGTCAGCGAACATGCATCGGCAGAACCGATTGAGCTTCGCGTGAAACGACAAACTGGCCAGCAGGAAGACGTGACGATTATACAAACCTGAGGCAATTAACCGGCAAGTCTATTGAAAGTGCGCATCGACCCTGACGTCAATGCAGCCGTTACGCCTCATCTGGTTTCCGGAACGCGACATCAAAAATTTACTCAGCCAGAAGAAGTACACCCATCCACCAACCGGGCTTGTTCCCAGTTCGATCGCCTAAGCCTTGATCGGGCCGTCGGGCAGTCCGATTGCCTCTCGAATATCGGCTGGAAGTTTGAGATCCTGGGCAAGCACATCTGCCTTCGCTGAGGCTTTTTCCGCTGAAGCGGCTGCCCTGGCTGCTTCATCAACCTTTCCGGTTTCCCTCAATATCCATGCCTTGACGAGCCAGAAATGCCGGCAGGACGGTCGCAATTCCGTTGCATCTGTTATCGCAGAAAGCGCCAGGTCCGACTGGCCCGCCATCATTCGGGCAACCGCAAGCGGATAAAGACGGAACGGTAAAAACGGGTCGTCAACCGAGCGGGCGGCTGCTTCTTCCAGAGCCTCACAGGCGCTGCCCCAGTTGCCGTCGATGAGGTCGATATATCCCAAAATCTCCATTCCAAGCACATAGCCCGGATTAAGTTGAGCCAGACGGTCGACATCTTTTCTGGCGCCCTCGACGTCATTATTAAGACGCCCGCGTATTTGGGCGCGGATAAACCAGGAATAATCAGACCGTGGCGAAATTTGAACGGCCTTGTCAGCAGTTGCCGTAAGCCGCTTGCGAAGCTCCGCATCGGGAGATTGGTAGCACGCTTCCAGGACATACAACTTTGCCTCGCACCACATGGCGAGACCCGAGGCGTTTTCGGTGTCCAGTTGAGTTGCTCTCTCCAGCAAATGGCCGGCATGTCGATAGTCCGCCACAGTCGCGCGATAAAACAACATGGCCGCCCGGGTCCGCAATTCGCTGGGGCTCAATTGATCATCAGGCAGATCGATCAATCGTTCTCCGTCAAAAGCGTTGATTTGAAGTCGCAACGCATCCGACAGATGCTCGGCGGCACGGTCCGTCACCTCAAACAAATCATCGGTGTCCCCCTCAAGTACCCGCGACCAGGTCACCTGCCCGTCGCTGCGGCGTATCAGGCTTGAAGTAATTTTTGCCACAGATCCACGCATTCGAAGCCGACACCTTAGATTGTATGTCGCCTCGGCCTCGCCGGGTTCATCTTCGGCAAGAATCCGAACGCCTGTGCGTCGGGAGAGATTGTGGACCAGCTGTTCCTGCAAATCGGCCACGGCATCGAGTGTCTCGCGTTTCTCAGGTGAGGCCTTGACCTGCTCAATCGCGATTATCGGCACCTCATTGTGAGTATTTGTTTGCTCTTGAGCTGGCCGCCATTGAAGCCCGGTGACCGGCATTGCGATGTTTTTAAGATCAAAGCTACCGGCATCACTGAACCCATTTGCGAGTTTGTCATCAAGTTGTCGGCGCAGGTCCTCCGAGATCATCACTCCGCCAGGCGGGACCTCCGTTTGAAGGCGTGCGGTGATGTTTATGCCGGTTCCATAAATATCTGCCTCATCTTCGACGATCTCCCCAAGATGCGCGGCAATCCTCAGCCGGATATTTTTGTGATTGGCCAAGGCCGACTGGACAGATTGAGCAGTCTCCACCGCCTCGGTTATTGAGGGGAATGCAAAGATCCACCCATCACCCATACGTTTCAGCACTTCGCCGCCACGATTGATGGCTTCCGGTTCCAGCCACTTTTGACGTAGTTCCTGAATCAGCCCAACTGCACCTGCCTGGTCTCGTTCCATTGCGGACGAGTAGTCGACCAAATCGGCCATAAGGATTACAGCAAGGCGGCGTTTCATGATGTCAAACTAAACCACGGCTTAGGTGTTGTCATGCCCACTTTCGGATTGGCACCAATCATTGCGTCAAACAACTGAAGGCCGGATGGTGTCCTGCGCCGCGCTGCAGATGATTGATGCTCTATCATCGACACTTTGCAACTGTCGGTCCTATTGTGAATGCGTCAAACACATGCTCCATTGCACCATCGTTTGGTATGGGAAGGTTGGGTAACTATGGTTGATCATCTCGGGCAGATCGCGCAGGCAGCCGCGGATAAATTCGGCGATCGAGAAGCCCTGTTCTTTGAAGGGCAATCCTTTTCATACAATCAACTCAATGAAATGGTGGAAGCTGTTGCCGGCAATTTATCAACTTTGGGCTTTTCCAAAGATGATGTGATCACCCTATATGCCGCAAATTCCTGGGAATGGGTCGTAAGTTACTATGCAATTGCCCGACTTGGCGCGGTCATCAATCCGGTTAACACGATGTTGACACCAGATGAGATCGAATATGTTGTCAAAGATTGCGGCGCCAGGGCAATCATCGCATCACAGGAAAAAACTGATGCCATAATGTCGATTAAGGGGACGGGCAGCGTTCAGGAAATTGTTTCCTTTGGCGATGATGTAGTTGAAGGGTCGATTGCCTTCAATGATCTGCTGAAAAGTGAGAAGTCCGCCCCAATTGTCAGGGATATTGACCCGAATTCACTTTCGACAATTGGCTATACTTCAGGCACGACCGGACATCCCAAAGGCGCAATGCAATCGCATCGCGCCGTCATCGTCAATGGAGCGATGACCAGCCAATCACATATGCGCGGCGACCGCGATGTGGTGGTAAGTGCGCTGCCCTGTCCACATGTCTATGCCAATGTGTTGATGAATGGCATGATGATGTTCGGGACAAAACTGGTGCTTCACAAGACGTTCGACCCGGTGGCCGTCATGGATGACATAGCCTCTCACAAAGCGACGATCTTCGACGGCGTTCCAACCATGTATATGTTCATGCTGAACAGTCCCGCATTTGCAGATGCCGATCTCAGCAGTTTGACACGATGTTACGTTGGCGGCCAAACCATGCCGGTTGCCACAATGAAGGCAGTTGAGGCCGGCTTTAAAGTCCCGTTGATCGAACTTTGGGGTATGACTGAAGTTGCTGGCCTTGGTTCAACCCATCCGCTGTATGGAACCAACAAACACGGCTCGATCGGCTGTGCCATTCCCTATTGTGAGTTGCGTATCGCAGATGCGGAGGATGCGCACAAAACGATGCCACGGGGAGAGGTTGGAGAACTCATGGTGCGCGGCCCAATTGTGATGATTGGATATTTTGGCGATGAGCAGAAAACACGCGAAGCCATAGAACCTGACGGTTGGCTGCATACTGGCGATTTGGGGACTATGGATGATGATGGATGTGTTTATATTGTTGACCGCAAGAAGGACATGATCCTGACGGGTGGCTACAACGTCTACCCGGCGGAAATAGAACGTGTGCTTGCTGGACACCCTTCAGTTGCTCTTGCTGCGGTCGGCAAACAGGACGACGAACTGAAAGGCGAAATTGCGAAAGCCTACATCGTCCTCAAAGAAGGTGAGAATGGCGATGAGCAGGAAATTATAGCGTTCTGCCGGGAGAAACTAGCGGCCTACAAATGCCCCCGAAAAGTGCAGTTTGTCAGTGATGTTCCAAAAACAAGTACCGGTAAGATCATGCGTCGCGAGTTGTACACTCTCGACGAAAATTGACCATAAGATCAGCATTTTGTCTTTCAGTCCGCGCCACTAGACCAGCGATCTACTCCGCCGCTTCCTTTTGTGCAGCGGCTTCCACCTTGGCTGCACAGAACTTGAATTCCGGGATTTTTCCGTAAGGGTCCAGCATCGGATTGGTCAATCGGTTGGCCGGGCTTTCGTTGAAGCAGAACGGTATGAACACCATCCCGTCGGCAACTTCACGGTCGGCCCGCAGCAGCGCTTCAATTGTCCCCCGGCGGGTTGAAACCGAGATCATCTGACCCGCCTCAAATCCCTGTCTTGCAATCTCACGCGGGTTCATTGCGGCAAAACCTTCCGGCTCCAGATCATCCAGCACGTCGGCCCGGCGGGTCATTGCCCCGGTATGCCAATGTTCCAGAACCCGACCAGTGGTCAGCACCATCGGATAAGCTTGGTCCGGCACTTCATCAGGCGCCCGCAGATCTGCCGGGACAATCCGCCCGCGACCATCGGAAGTCGGAAATCCATCGGTAAAGACAACTTCGTCCCCCGGTTGCCCTTCGCCCGGCACCGGATAGGTCACAGAACCTTCCGCCTCCAGCCGATCCCATGGCATATAGTTCAGCGATGCCATGACCTGTCGCATTTCTTCATAAACGGCGGGCACGTCCGCATAACCCCAATTCAGGCCGCAGCGGTTTGCCATATCGACAATGATTTCCCAGTCGAGACGCGCTTCACCCGGCAGTGGCAGCGCCGGACGACCAATCTGCACCTGACGGTTGGTGTTGGAATAGGTGCCCAGCTTTTCAGCATGGACCGAAGCCGGCAACACCACGTCTGCGTGCCACGCCGTTTCAGTCAGGAAAATGTCCTGGACAACGAGATGATCGAGTTTCGCCAGCGCGCCACGGGCATGCAATTGATCAGGGTCCGACATGGCGGGATTTTCGCCCATCACATACATCCCGTTGATGGAATCATCATGGATCGCATCGATGATCTCAACCACGGTCAATCCCTTTGCAGGATCGAGACTGCGGCCCCAGAAATCTTCCATCTGGCCGCGAATATCGCCATTTTCAACCGACCGGTAGTCCGGGAAAAACATCGGGATCAGTCCGGCATCGGACGCACCCTGAACGTTGTTCTGGCCGCGCAGCGGATGCAGACCGGTTCCCGGACGCCCGACGTGACCGGTGATCAACGCCAGCGCAATCAGGCAGCGCGAATTATCGGTGCCGTGAGTATGTTGGGATATGCCCATGCCCCAGAAAATGATCGACCGTTCCGAGGTTGCATAAAGGCGGGCCACCTGTTTCAGCGTATCTGCATCAATCCCGCAAACATCGGCCATGGCTTCAGGCGAGAAGTCCTTGACCTTCTCTTTCAATGCCTCAAAACCGGAGGCGTTGGCCTGAATATATTGGGAATCGTAAAGATCTTCATCGATGATCGTGTGGATCAGGGCATTCAGCATGGCGACATCGGTGCCGGGCTTGAAGCGCAGCGAATGTTCCGCATGACGCATCAGATCCTGACCGCGCGGGTCCATGATCACCAGCTTGGTGCCGTTTTTCACTGCCTGTTTGAAATAGGTCGCAGCAACCGGATGATTGGTTGACGGGCGAGCGCCGATGACAATTACGCAGTCCGATTTCAGCGCATCGGTAAATGGCGCAGACACCGCTCCGGAACCAACACCTTCCAGCAATGCCGACACGGAAGATGCGTGGCAAAGTCGGGTGCAGTGATCGACATTATTGGTGCCAAATCCCTGACGAATGAATTTCTGAAACAGGTAAGCCTCTTCGTTGGAACCTTTTGCCGAGCCAAATCCGGCAATCGCGCCCCCACCCTTTTCATCGCGTATCTTGGTCAGACCGGATGTCGCAAGCTCCATCGCCTCTTCCCATGTCGCTTCGCGAAAAATATCGGAAACTTCCATGAACCGCATATCGATATCGGCCTGTTTGGGCGCATCATCACGGCGGATCAGCGGCTTTGTCAGCCGTTCTTTCGACATCGCATAATCATAGCCAAAGCGGCCTTTGACACACAGCCGATTGTTGTTGGCAGGTCCGTCCTTGCCATCGACCAGCACGATTTTATCGTCCTTGGTGTAAACCGTGGTCTGGCAGCCAACCCCGCAGAACGGGCAAACGGAATCGGTGGCCTTGTCAAAATCCTGCACAATGCGTTTGGTGCCGGTCTCATCCATCAGAGATTTTTCAAACAACGCCCCCGTTGGACAGGCCTGAACACATTCGCCGCAGGTCACACAGGTCGACAGACCCATCGGATCATGAATGTCGAATACGGGAACCGCATGATGACCGCGCCCGGCCATGCCCAACACGTCGTTGACCTGAACTTCACGGCACGCACGCACGCACAGATTGCAGGCGATACAGGCATCTAGATTGACCGCAATCGCCGGATTTGAAATGTCGTGAATGCCGGGGGTTGCGCTATCCACGCCGCCGCCGCCGCCGCCGTCACCCTCGCCGTCGCCGTCGCCGTCGCCGTCGCCGTCAAATTTTGATGGCAATCTGTCGCTGCCAGCAATACCGAACTCACCTGCCCAGTCCCAGAACGAGGATTGGTTGTCGGGGCTGTCATCCGGTGCACGCATATCTGCGGCGAGCAGTTCAAACACCATCTTACGGGATTTGTCGGCGCGTTCCGTATCGGTCTTGACCACCAATCCTTCAGAAACCTTGCGCTGACAGGAGGCTGCGAGAACCCGTTCCCCCTCAATTTCCACCATGCAGGCGCGGCAGTTTCCGTCGCTGCGATAGCCGGGCTTGTCGAGATGGCATAAATGCGGAATGCGGGTGCCTTGACGCTTCGCCACCTGCCAGATGGTTTCATCAGCCGCGGCAGAGACTTCATTTCCGTCAAGGGTGAATTTGATTTGGTCGCTCATTTGAATTCAATCTCCACGAATGAATAGTCAAAATCGTTGGCGTTGATCACGTTGTGATGCACGCCTTTTGATCGGTAATAGGATTTTCCCGCGGCCATTTCGGCCAGGGTTTCGCTGCCGTCGGGGTCGACAATCTTCAACACCCCATCCTGCAACGGCACGACGCAATAATCATGGCCGTGAATATGTTCGCCGGTTTCAGCGCCCGGTGCGAAATCCCATCGGGTGACGATTGTGCGTTCGTTGTCAATTTGGATTGAAGGAATTGCCTTGGTCATGTCCTCAACTCCTTGAGCCCATCCCACAGTAGTTTTCCGCCAAAAAGTCCGAACAGGGACGCAAAGGAATATTCAAATACCCGGCTGAATTTCTGATAGCTGCGTATCGCAATATTGGTCGAAAACAGCCACGCGTAGAGGCCATATACCGCCAATGCAGACAGCGCACCCAGCGGGCCAAACAACAACACGTGAAGCCATGTTCCACCGCCGGCAAATATGAACGTCGCCATGGCAATCCACATCAGGGCTGCCTTGGGGTTGGTGACAACAACCAACATTCCCATTTGCCAGTTTGACTTCAACGATCGGCTGCGTGCGTCCGCCGACAGATTGACGGCCTCGCCCTGAATTCCGGCCCGCAGTCCGCGCGCCGCCAGATAAATCAGATAGAGCCCGCCGGCAATCTTCAGTAACAACAACAATGCCGGTGCAAGTTCCAGCAGACTGCCCAGGCCGAATGCCACCACGATGACCCAGAAAAACACCCCACTGGCAACACCGGCAGCGACCGCCAGTCCAGCCATCCTGCCCTGCCCCAAAGCTGTCGCTGCAACGGCCAGAAAATTCGGCCCCGGCGCCAGCTGGGCTGCAATCGTTGCCAGCAATGTTATTGCAAACAATTCAACCATCAAAGATCATCCCGGAAATGTACCAGCAGATGATTGATCGGATTGGGTGCGGCCTGACCCAGGCCGCAGATCGACGCATCGCGCATGACCTGCTCAAGATCGCGGATTGCCGCTTCATCAAGCTTGCCGGGCTGGCGCAGTAGTTTGCCCATCTTTTCCGTCCCGCCCCGGCACGGAGTGCACTGGCCGCAACTTTCATGGGTAAAGAAATCGAGCAGATTGAGCACGGCGTCCTTGATATTGTCCTGATCGGAAAAGACGACAATCGCATGGGAACCGACAAATGAGCCGAGCTCCGCCAGTCGACCACCAAAATCAAGCGGCACGTCGGCTTCGCTGGCCGGCAATATGCCGCCTGATGCACCACCCGGCAGATAGGCCTTGAAGGCGTGCCCATCGGCCATGCCGCCACAATAATCTTTGATCAGCTCGTTCATGGTGACACCGGCAGGAGCAATCACAACACCCGGCTTTTTCACCCGGCCCGATACGCTCCACGACCGCATGCCGGGATGGCCTTCCTTACCCTGTGAGGCAAACCATTCAACGCCCTTTTCCAGGATGCTCGGCACCCAATACAGGGTCTCGACATTGTTGTTCAGTGTCGGGCGGCCAAACAGGCCGACTTCGGCGATATATGGTGGGCGATGGCGCGGCAATCCGCGCTTGCCTTCGATGCTTTCCAGCATGGCGCTCTCTTCACCACAGATATAGGCACCTGCCCCACGGCGCAGTTCAAAAAAGCCTGGCTCGGTTATGCCTGCCGCTTCGATAGCAGCGATTTCATCACGCAGGATGTTGAGCACGGCGGGATACTCGTCGCGCATATAAACATAACAGCGCTCTGCCCCCACCACATGCGCGCCAATCAGCGCCCCTTCGAACATCGCATGAGGATTGCGCTCCAGATAATAGCGGTCCTTGAACGTCCCGGGCTCGCCCTCATCTCCATTGATCGTCATCAGTCGCGGACCTTCATAGCCGCGCACAAATTTCCATTTCGTGCCGGTGGGAAAGCCTGCACCACCCAGACCGCGTAATCCGGCATCCGACAACATCTCGATAATGGTATCGCCGGACAATTCACCACTTTTGACCCGTTCCCAGGTCTGGTATCCGCCTTCGGCCTGATAGGCATTCAGCTTCTTGTGGCTCGGCTTCATCGGCTTGGTCTGACCGGTGGTTGCATAATTCATCAGTTTGGCAGCGGTCGCCTCACCCACTTCGCGGTCACCAACACGTGCTGCAGGTGCGACATCACAGCCCCCCATACAGGGCGCGCGCATGATCCGGATTTCTTCCGGATTGACGTTCTTGTTAAGTTGCTCAATCAGCTGTTCGGCCCCGGCCAGCATGCAGGAAACTGAATCACAAACCCGAATGGTCAAGGGTGCCGGAACAGCCTCACCTTCCTTGACCACGTCAAAGTGATCGTAGAACGACGCTACCTCATAGACTTCGACCTGCGACAGGCGCATCTCTTCAGCCAGCGCCCGGATGTGCTTGGCCTGCAAACACCCAAACTCATCTTGTATCAAATGCAGAAATTCGATCAGCAAATCGCGGCGACGCTCACGTGTGCCCAACAGGCGGCGCACGTCTTCAAGCGATTTTTCCTCCAATTGCCGCCCTTTGGGCTTGGATGTGTCGCGCTTGCGCCCACGACCTTGAGACGGGCTGTGAGATGGACGATCCAACATATTCGGCTCCCCTGGCGCATCGACTGCGCAACTAAGCGATTGTTTTTACAATCAAATATTCTGAAATACGAAAACTTTGGGGCGTCCGCTTAAAGGGCGACTTAGTTTCGCCGCGCACGCTACCTGCCGGGATCCCTGTCCGACTCGATAAATCTAGCCAAGCCAATGCCGAGAAGCAAGGCGGAGACCGCAAACAATGGTGATAAGTGCGACCACCACGTGTCGCTAAGTCGATAATCCCGATCCCATAATTCATTATAAATGCTGCGAACTGACTTTACTGCGAAGAGCTGGACGATGTTTTCCATCACCCCATCAGCACGGCTGCGTCCGTCACCTTTCTTTGAAAGCACGGTAGCCGACGGCGTTACCGGATTCACCACCTATAATCACATGCTGATGCCCACCGGATATGGAAAACCGGAAGAGGAATACTGGCGCCTGATCAACGACGTTTCCATGTGGGATGTTGCGGTTGAGCGGCAGATTCAACTGAAAGGTCCTGATGCCGCAAAACTGGCTCAGATCCTGTCGCCGCGTGATCTGTCCAAATGCAAAATTGGACAGGGAAAATACGTGGCCCTGTGCAATCATCAGGGAATTGTCATCAACGATCCAATTCTTCTGAAACTGAGTGAGGATTGTTTTTGGCTGTCCATTGCCGACAGCAATATCTTGTTCTGGGCCCGTGCGATTGCCAATGAACGCGGCCTGAATGTTGATATCAACGAGCCGGATGTTTCCCCGCTCGCAGTCCAGGGGCCAAAGGCTGAGGACGTTGTGGCATCCATCTTTGGCGACTGGATACGCGATTTGCGCTATTTCTGGTTCAAGGAAACCGAGATCGAAGGCATTCCCGTCGCGGTTGCCCGGTCCGGCTGGTCCAAACAAGGCGGATTTGAACTCTACTTGATGGATGGCAGCAAGGGTGGCCAGCTTTGGCAGATTGTCAAAGAGGCCGGTCAACCGTTCAACATCGGCCCGGGAAACCCCAACAACACTGAACGCATCGAAAGCGGTTTGTTGTCATGGGGCGGTGATACGGATGATAGCACCAATCCTTTTGAAATTCGTCTCGGCAAGTTCGTTGATCTTCACGTTGCCGACGAGGTGGTCGGCATTCAGGCGCTGCGGGCAATCGCAGAACAGGGACCGAAACGTCATCAACTGGGCGTCCAGCTGGACGTCAGCACGCCGCTGGAACAGCCGTTCCACTGGTTCAATATCAGCCAGAACGGCAAACCGGTTGGTCATCAAACCAATTTGACTTGGTCGCACAGACTGGAAAAAAACATCGGCTTTGCGCTGGTTTCAACTCAATGCGCTGTTGGCGATGAAGTGCAGGTTTCAGACAACCAACGGACGATGACCGGCACCCTGTGCGAGTTGCCTTTTCTGTAGGTTACGGCGGCAAGGATCGCGTCTCAAATTTCTGTCAGTTGACTTGGGATCAAGGCCTTGTTTGACCAAACACGCATCATCATACTGACGATTGCTAAACCAGCCGAGTTGCCATGCCCGAACCTTTCAAAAACGCCTTCAATCCGGAAATGATTGCCCAGATGGGCGACCATCTGGGCAATGCCAGTGCAGCTTTTGATGTTGATGCATTCGTCGCACAGGCCTGCGACGGATTGGAGAATCTTGAACTTAAACAGCGGTCTAATCAAATACGCAACGCGCTGGTGCAGACACTGCCATCAGATCATCGCCGGGCCTGTAAGGTCATGATCGATGCCCTGCACCCCGTGGACAACGGCCAGCTTGGCGATATGTCCATGGATCAGATCGGCATTCGCGGTTGGCCAATCATGCCGATGGCGGAAGTTGTAACCGAACGCGGGCTGAAAGACTTTGATTTCAGCCTCGACGTGCTGGCCGAAATGACCACGCGCTTCAGCGCAGAGTTTGCGATTCGTCCGTTCTTCAATAACGACTGGCGCGCAGCCCTTGATAAGGCGCTGATTTGGGCACTAAGCGACAATTTCCACGTGCGCCGTCTGGCCTCGGAAGGGTCAAGACCCCGCCTGCCCTGGGGATTGCAGATACCTCAATTTGTCGCCGATCCGGCACCACTCCTGCCACTACTGGAAAGCCTGAAAAACGATCCCGAAGAATATGTCAGGCGTTCGGTGGCCAACAACATCAATGACATTGCCAAGGATCACCCTGACTTTGTGGCCGACCTCGCCGCCCGTTGGATGCGGGATGCAGACAAGAACACAACCCGCATGGTGCGCCACGCCTGTCGAACGCTGATCAAAAAGGGCCATGCGCCCACTCTTTCAGCGCTTGGCTACAGCAAGCCCAAAATTTGCATTGATGGTTTCAATATCAAGACACCAAAGGTCAAACTCGGCAACAGTCTTGAATTTGCAGTCGATTTGACTTCGATGAGCAACGCTGACCAGCCATTGGTCGTGGATTTTGCGATTCATTATCAGCGGGCTAACGGACAACTCTCACCCAAAGTCTACAAGTGGAAGGCATTGGATTTGAAAGCGGGACAATCTCTTTCGATGGCCAAAAAACAATCGATCCGACAGATCACCACACGGGTGTTCTATGCTGGCACCCATGGTCTTGAAATTCAGATCAATGGCGAAAAGGTTGCCGAAGGATCGTTTGAACTGGTCCTATAGGGGCAGTCGGACAATGATCCCGGCATTGACGATGACGCTGGTGCGTCCGATAACCTCGTCATGGACATTCAAACCACCAAATACTGCCTTTGGAGATACCTGACCGTAAGGCAGTTCTGCAGCAACGGCATCAAGGTCGATCTGGTCCGGCTTCTGGGCCGCCAGATTGAGTTCGATTTGCATGCTTTGGGGGTCAATATCGAGGCTTTTGAACAGGGTGATAGAGGAATGGTGGATGGCATCCTGAACCGCGCGTTTCGCCGCTTTGGTGTAGTCCTCCCCGTAAAGGTCGTTGCCGGTGCCCATTTCCAGGATGATACGCTTTAACCGGGTCATGCCGCTGCTCCCCAATTTTTGCCTTCCGGCAGGTCGAGATAAACGATGATTGCCGCATTCGCCATGATCGTGGTGCCGCCGCCGCCTTCTTTTGGTGTGTCCATGCCACCGGCTTCCACCCGCACGGAGCGCGAGCCATAGGGCAGCATTTTTGAAACGGCGTCGGTATCCACCGCATCAGGCTTGGCAACGCCGATGATGATTTCGACCACCATTTCATCGCGCGACACACCAAAGGCGTCATAAACACTCAGTGAATTTTGGCGCAATGCGTTGTGGACCGCACGACAGGCCGCCTTGGTATAGTCTTCTCCCTGAAGGTCGGTACCCATGCCGAGTTCCATCACCATGCGTTTCAACGCCATTCATTCGCTCCATCATCAAGAATTTGTTTTCCGACATCCAAATTTCAAGATAAGAGGGAGTGTCGACTTGCCTGTCATGTAGATCGTTTCAGGCTCAAATGGAACCACTGTTAAATGAACCGATTGTTCAGTGGACCTATTGCTGAGAAAGGGCATTCCTTGAACCCCCCTCCCCGTCACCCTGCCCCCGAAGACGCTGCAGATCGCAAGCAGATTGAACCTGTGGTCTGTTACCCCATCGACACGTTTGAGCCGTTCAACAGGTCATTATACGACGAATTACGCAGCGATATGCAGCTGGTTGACGAGGTGATGGTTGAGCCAAGAGATGCCGCCGCTTTCAGCGTCGCCGCCGGACAGTTTTTCAGGATCACCTGCCCCGACGGGCCGCAGGTTGGCGATCTCAACCTGTGGAATGCTGACAATCTTGATGAGCGGTTTTTTTCCGGCAAGGCGCGGGCTCTGCACGGGACCCATCTGGGCGTCGGTGACCGGATGTGGAGCAATCTGCCCTATTTAAGACCCCTGGCGACGATTACCGATGACACGCTTGACTGGTACGGATTTGATGAGTTTGGCGGCAGCGTTCATGACGTCATCGGCACAAGATGCGACCCCTATACGAATACGCTGCTGGCTGGCAACGAATACCATTATTGCTGTCATTCCAATCTGATCCGGGCATTGGCTGCCCATACGGGCATGACTTTCGAGGACGCCGAGCCATACGTTCATGACGTGCTGAACGTCTTCATGTGCACCGGATTTACGCGCGATACCCAACAATATTTCATGAAGGCCAGCCCGGTGCGCCAGGGCGACTATCTGGAATTCTTTGCCGAAACCAATCTGCTTGGCGCCCTGTCAGCCTGTCCCGGCGGCGACTGTAGCAACAGCCATTCCAGCGAGGCAGCCCAGTGTTATCCGTTGAAAATAGAAGTCTATCAACCAACCAATCCCTTGCCCGACAATTGGCAGCCTGCCGAAGCCTCAACCTATTCACGCTCACACGGCGCATAGTTGCGCCCAACATCAGATCAGGAGTTCCCAATGGACGATAATTTCTTCGAAAAAGGCCTGGAAAAGCGCCGCGCCACCCTTGGCAAAGAATATGTCGACAACAATCTCGCCGCTGCCGATGATTTCACCCGTCCTTTTCAGGAAGCCATGACGGCATGGTGCTGGGGTTTTGGCTGGGGTGACGAGGTGATCGATGAAAAGACCCGTTCAATGATGAACCTGTCGATGATCGGCGCTTTGGGCAAAATGCATGAGTGGGAAATTCATTGCCGTGGCGCCATCAACAATGGGGTGAGCAAGGAAGAAATCCGCGCCATTATTCATGTTGTCGGCATCTATTGCGGCGTACCACAAAGCCTCGAATGTTTCCGCGTCGCCCGCAAAGTATTGGAAGAAAACGACATGCTGTAAGGCCAGGATCGAGGGAGATCTCTTTGGCCGGTTTCAATGGCCCGATTGAGGCCGTGATTACCGATTTGGGTATGTCGCTGCCTGAACACAATGATGGGTATCCGAAAAGCATATCGATCGAGACGGGAGGCACGAGCAGACCTGTTCGAAGATATCGAAATATTCTGCAACAGAAAACGTCGCCATGGGTACTTTGGCAACATTGGTCCGGATGGCTTCGAAAGACAGTCAAGCGGTGCTTTCAAAACCGTCCACCAGATACGAAGAAGATCAACTCATCTCAATGAATGTAAATCATGTATCAGCCTATTCCGTTGAAAAACTCGCCTTAATCTCGGCAGTCTTTGCTGATTCAGTT
>JAALLE010000104.1 GCA_011087605.1 Hyphomicrobiales bacterium | reverse complement strand
AATCAAATTGTCGCACCTAATGGCAGCAGAAATAGGGTAGCTGAGTAGTTACCAAATTCGTTTATATGTTGTTTCCGGAATATAGCTGGCAACCAACCCTCTGATTTTGTCAAAAGCAGTCACTGTTTTTCCGACATCTTCGAGATAGACAATGTTGATTCCCTGCTCCTCAAGCGCATCCGTCAGGGGAGACAATTTCGCCGTGTTTATAAATTGCTTTGACGTTATGACGGTTTGAATTTCTGCGCCACGACAGACAGCGAGCAGGTTTTGAGCGCCGGTCGAAAAATTCAACATTGCAGGTACGCGTCCGTAGGCCTGCAAGGCGAAGAAAGTGATAACCGATGTCACCATGTTGGGCAGCATCAACCCCACAAATTCACCTTCACGGCCGCCCGTCACCTTGGCAATCTTGTCACCGAGGATGAAACTTCGGGTGATCAGGTCTCCATAATTGATCGGATCGCGCATCGGGTCCTCAGCGACCAGGTGTTTACGGCCATGGATGTGTTTCTGGTCGAGCACAGAGCTGAAAATCGTCTGCTTGAGGTTTGAAGAGTCAAACAGCATTTCGCACATCAAGTCGTACAGTTTAAGTCCTGCTGCGGTCCGCCTGCGGCGACCTTTGATCTCCTCTGGTATCTCAAACTTTTGTGGCGGCAGCATCGACAACGTAATTTTGGGGAACCAACGCAATCGCACCTTGCCCTTCAGGCGGGAAAACGGCGTGTATTGCGCCCCTTCAATGCGAACCGGCAGAATCCTGGCATCCGCCTTGTCGGCAATCATGCCGGGGCCTTCATAGACTTTCATCAATGACCCGGTGATTGTGATGCGGCCTTCAGGAAAAATCACACATTGGCGATCCTTGCGAATTTCTCGGATCATCGCCTTGGTTGCCATTGGACTGGTGGAGTCCAACGGAAACAATCGCACAAGTTTGCTGAAAGGCTTAACATACCACTGGGTGGCGATCTTGCTGTCAATTGCAAACATCGGCCGACCCGGCAAAAACAATGCCAACAGCAGTCCATCCAGAAATGACAGGTGATTGGCAACAATGACAATGCGCTTTCCCGCGGCCTTGTAATTGTCTAATCTCTTTACTTCCACCCGGTAGAGAGTTTTGAAAACAAATTTGAGAAAGCTCTTAAGCATTTTTCGATCTCCGGTTGACAATGCTGCGAACGACAAAGAACGCTGGAATATTCATCAGGCCAACAGTGAGCAGAACCTGAACTGATGTGAAATTTATAGAATACAATACGGCAACCATCACACTGGCGATCACCATGAAAAAAGCTCCAACAACGTTGCTGGCGGCAATAACCCGCGACAGAATTCTATCTTCGCTTCGATGTTGCATGATGGCATAAAGCGGCACGATGTAGAGACCGGCTGATATTGCCAGACCCAGCAATCCAAGCATGATACCCCAACTGGATAAACCGATGGCAAGAAACTCCGCCAATCGAAGTTCATGTGCAGCTGTAACTGCAACCGGGCCGACAAATGCGGCCCGGTCGACGCCAAACTGATAGGCGGCAAAAACGAAAATCGCGATTGAAACCGTCATGCCGAATGATCCGTAAGGAACAAGCTTGCCGTTGATTTCTCCCTTTAGCAATTTGTTGCAAAGAACAGAACCGACACAGATGCCAATCGAGAACAAAGCCAGGAAGAGCGTCACAATGTGCTCATTGCCGCCGATCACATCGCTGGTGAAGACAGGAAACTGAGTGAGAAATGTTGCGCCTACAAACCAAAACCATGAGATGCCAATGATTGACAGCCAGACACTGTTTTCCTGACGGGCAAACTTTGTGATCTGCCAAGTTTCGCGAACAATATTCCAACCCACTTTTACATTTGGGTCACTCACCGGGGACACCGGTATTGTTCGACTGCCCAACCATCCAATAATTGAGAAACCTATTAAAAATGCGGCCAGAATCAGCAAGCCATATTCGGTTCTGACAACCAGACCGCCGAATATCGTGCCCAGCAGGATGGAAAGGAAAGTGCCGGCCTCAATTAAGGCGTTTCCGCCAATCAATTCATCTTCCTCAAGATGCTCTGGCAGCAGACTGTATTTGATCGGTCCGAAAAACGTTGACTGAACCCCCATCATGAACAGGACCAGCAACAGGCCGTAGACACTTTGAAAGAAAAAGAACACGGACGCGGTCACCATGAGGCCAAGCTCAATCAGTTTCAAACGTTGGGTGAATTGCGACTTTTCCAGTTTGTCGGCCAATTGTCCGGCCGTTGCGGAAAACAGAAAAAACGGAAGGATAAACAAACCAGCCGCCAAAGTTACCATGGTTGGACCGTCCATGCCGGTACGCACAGCAACATCATAGGTAAACCAGATCAGGAAGGCAATTTTTGAAAGCGTTGTCATTAAAGGCCCCGAAAAACTGGGTGATGAAAAGCGGTAGAAATCTCTGCGACCGCAACAGGTGCAATTGACCCCTCATATCCAGCAGATCCCCAGGCAATGAAGAATGAAATCGACTGCCGCCCAAAACATTGCCTGGCCTTGAGCTGAGATTGAAGGGTCTAAGAAAAGTGCGTGATTAACAAGGTCAGAAGCGATCATGGTAGGTTCCCTTTAATTAAACAATGTTCAATAAAAGCAAGATAAGCCAAAATTGAACATTGTTCAAGAAAATAATGAACGCTATTCACATTTTTCTTGAACCGAGTTAATTACCTGATTTAATGTAGAAAATACTCTGAAAGTGTAAAACCCGCGCCATTTCTCCGAATATATTTCGTCATCGACAAGTGTTGGAATCCGTCAATTTGCGGATTTCAGGCGCGAAACAATCCATAGAACTCGAAGGGCAGTTTAAAGAATGCCACCTTGTTATCGAACGGCGTTCAATATATCAGGCCATTAATTATTGCGAATTGGGATGACCGATTTGGGAAGACGAGCTGAACACACGCCGGAGCAACTTCGCCGCATGGCGTTGGATGCTGCACGAAACATCGTTTTGAAAAAAGGTTTAAGCGGTCTGACAACCCGCGGCATCGCCAAGGAAATCGGCTATACGGTCGGCTCACTTTATCAGGTATTCGACAATGTCGACCAACTGATCGAACAGCTGAACATTGAAACCATCGATCATGTTCGATCAATGTGTGACCAACTCGACCTGGACGGAGATGCGGCAAATAGCCTGCGCAAATTGTCTCATCTCTATATCGAATTCACCCGGAAGAATCCGCAGCTGTGGAATGCCGTCATCGACCATAAATTGCCGACAGGTTACCAGCGGCAAGAGGCCTATTTCGACAGTGTCAGCAAGCTCGTTGAGGTGGTTGAAAAAGCTATATCTTCTTTCTTCAAAGACGATGAACTGGCCAGTCGCAATCTTGATGCCAATCTTTTGTGGGCGTCCCTTTACGGGATAACCGCGCTCGCAACGGCGGGTCGGTTGGCTCGCCACGAAACGACCCTCACATTGATTGACCGCCTCATCGAAACTTATATTGCAGCAAAGACCCACCACGAATAGCATTCACGTCGGATTGATGAAATCCGACCAACCTCAAGGAGGACATGGGTTATGCATATCGGTTTGATCGGTGGTATCGGTCCCGCGGCGACCATTGCTTATTATGGCCGTTTGGTTGCTGAGTTCAAAGCTGCCCAACTGCCGCTGGAACTGACCATTGTCCACGCCGATGTTGCTGTACTGGGCTCAAACGCAACCAACAACAACTCAGGCGCACAAGCTGAAGTGTTTGCCAATCATATACGGCAACTGGAAGGGGCCGGATGTGATGTAGCGACCATCACTGCATTAACCGGCCATTTTTGTTTTGAGGAAACGGTTAAGCTTTCGCCTCTGCCGCTGGTCAGCGCCATTGAACCCATAGATCGGTATTGTAAAGCACAGGGAATCAAATCCATTGGCTTGTTGGGCAGCCCGCCGGTTTTGTCGTCCCACCTGTTTGGTCAGTTGGGAAACGTCAAGACCGTGACACCACAAACCAATATGGAGGCACTGGGGAACGCCTATATGGAAATGGCAGGATCTGGAGAATGCAGTGCAGACACTCGTACCAGGTTCCTGCGTGCTGGTACTCAAATGATCGAGGATCAGGGGGCGGATGCCATACTTCTCGCCGGAACCGATCTAGGCCTGGCATTTGATGATCAAGATCCAGGATATCCCGTTATTGAGGCACTGAATATCCATGTTGCAGAATTGGTGGCACTTGCATCGTGACGATCAAAGATTTGAATCACTGGCTATCGCCGCCACCAACCAATCGCGAAACACGTTTACCTTGGGACGCTCGATGCTTTCTTTTGGACAGACAAACCAATACCAATGATTTGAAGGCAAAACCAAATCGAATGGTTTGACGAGGCGTCCTCTGTCGAGATCCTGACGCACCAGAAATTCACTAACCAGCGCGACGCCTCCGCCATTAATGGCCGCCTCAACTGCAAGTGAATCGCTGGTAAAAACCGGCCCCCTTGATGCATCAATATTTTCAACGCCTGCAGCCTTCAACCACATCGCCCAGTCCGGTTGGGTTCCAGCTGCAGCGTACCAGTCAACATGCAGCAAGGTGCAACGGGCAAGGTCGGCAGGGTGCCGCAATTCAACAGGCCCCTCCAATAAAGCAGGTGAGCAAACCGGTGCAACATCTTCATTGACCAAGGCGTCAGCATGCAAATCGGGATAGGGTCCGGTGCCAAATCGAATAGCCGCATCGACTTCATCATTGGCAAAATCGACCACTGAAAGTGATCCATCCAGGCGAACGGTAATCTGCGGATGAAGGTCGTTGAATTCCGACAAGCGGCGCACCAGCCATTTACCGGCAAATACCGGTGCTGATGATATTACCAAAGGCCGGTCATTATCATCCGCAACAAGTTTGCGGCACCCTTCGGTCCAGGATTCAAGTCCGTCGCTCAGATAAGGCATCAACACCGCACCACGTTCCGTCAGGCGAATTGACCGTACCGATCGGGCAAACAATGAAAAGCCGAAATAGTCTTCCAGGGTTTTGATTTGATGGCTAACCGCTGCGGGTGTAACAGCAAGTTCTTCAGCCGCGGCACTCATACTGCCGCAGCGCCCGGCAGCCTCGAAGGCACGCAGCGCGTTTAATGGTGGCAGACGAAATCGCATCACAAATTCTATAGATTAGTTTTTCTAAATTATCAGCTGAAAACTTCTCGTTTGTCAAACGGGAATATCAATACAATATTGAACCCAACACAAGACATCACATTAATAAATCTAACAGGAGTATCACGATGAACCCGTATGATTTCAGCAGTCTGACCAATCCAAAAATCCAACGCGATTGGCGCGAGACACAAGTACACAGTTATAATTCCGGTCTGGATTACGGCCTTAGCCGAGCATTCTATCGGATCTTCAGAGCTTTCGACAAAAGTCCTCGTACCCGCTGACACCGGGACAAGAGGCGTTCAGGCTCTAATCCATTTTCATCCCTGGAACGCTGCTGGAATTTATCAGTTCACGGCAGTGTTCCACAAAGGTTTGCACGACCAATCGCCTGGTTGCTTCCCGTCCATAGACAAGACCCAGTCGCAGTGAACGCAATCCACCCAACAGTGGGACATATTTCAGAGGCTTGCCATCGGGAGATATATCCCCTCGGGTGCGAATATTGACCAGTGAATACCCATATCCGTTGGCCACCATGCTGCGCACCAGCGCAAGGTCCTGGGTGCGTTCGGCAATAAGCGGTTTTAGCCCTGCGATGCGGAAAGCCGACAAAAAGTACTCATTGCTGATGGGCAGATCGAGCAGAACCATTGGCTCGTCAGCCAGCTGTTCAGGTGAAATACCCGCGTGACCAGCAAGAGGATGGGAAGACGCCAACATTACATATGTCGGCAGTTCCACTAATGATTCAAACCGTAGGTTACTGGGAATTCCAAGGTCATAGGTCAGGCAAATATCAAGTTCTGCACTTTGTAACCGGTCAAGAAGCTGTGCCTGATCGGCCTCAACCTGACGCACTTCAACATCCGAATATGACTGCTGAAACTGGAGCCGCAACTCGGGCAGTATGACCGGAGCAATCGTCTTCAAGCACCCAATATGCAGCGGCCCACCGACGTTGGATGAAATGTCGGAAGCAAATGAGGTCAGACTCTCCGCTGAATTTAGCAGTTCCTTCACGCGCGCCAGGAATTGGCGACCACCACTCGTCAGGGACAGACCCTGAGCATGTTTGCGGACAAAAAACTGAATGCCGAATTCCGTTTCCAACTGTTGAATCGCGGCCGACACAGAAGGTGGCGACACATTCATTTTTTCCGCGGCCTGGGACACGCTTCCGGTTTCGCCGACAGCTACAAAATATTCCAACTGGCGAAGTGTAAACCGTGTAGGCATCCAAAATCTCCGCTTTGTCCAGGTGCTATTCGTCGCCCGGAACGCCGTAACTCGGCGCCTCGCTGGGGTCCAAAGCACGTTGCACATAGGCTTCCATCTGCGGCTTATAAATCTGCCAGGCCGTAGCAACATTTTCGATTGGGCAATCTTCCGTCCAGTCACACCTCAAATCTGCGACTGGCCAGGAGTACTGATCCACCAGTTTTAGTCCTGCTGAATGCACCGGCCCGGCTTCTCCACCAGCCTTCAAACCGGCCCGCATCGCCACAATAAGCCTGTCACCCAAATGGCCACTGGAAGACAGAAATCCGTCGACAATCGACTGTGGAACCGACAAGTCCGCCAGCAGATTACCTCCGCTGGCAACATTTAGCGCCTGCGCCTGAGACCAGATCCCCAGTGCTTGCTGGCCTGAATGGATAGCGGTGTCGCCATTCACATCAACCATCAGAAGCTGGCGATAATCCAGATGTTGTTTTGTTGATTGAATTTGTGCAATGGCGTCGGTTGCAGATAGCCCTTGCTCCATCAGGTCCAGTCCGAGCGGACCAAGTGTTGGGTCGGTGATATTCTGGCTGGCCACAGATCCCACCCCAGCACGAGCATAGGAACAGCGCGCGGCGACCGCCGGAGACGAGGAAGATATCGCCACGCCAAACATGCCCGTAGACGCGCAGCGCGCAACAAGGGAAAACGTCATGTCCTAGTCCTCGTCCGGGATAACCGCTGTGCCGTCGATTTCGACCAACCATTCCGGGCGGGCCAGTGCTTGAACCACCAAACCCGTCGAAACGGGGTGCACTCCTTTGATATATTCACCCATCGTACGGTAAACGGCTTCGCGGTGCCTGACGTCGGTGATATAAACCACCACCTTGACCAGATGCTCCATTGTGCCACCGCACTCTTCGATCAACTGCCTGATGTTCTGCATAACCTTGTGAGTTTGTTCGACCGGGTCGTGACTGTCGATATTCTTGGCGTCATCGAGATTCTGCGGACATTGTCCACGCAGAAAAATTGTCCTACCCCGCGCCACCACAGCTTGAGCCAGATCATTGTCCAGATTCTGCTCGGGATAGGTTTGCTTCGTGTTGAAGGGGCGAATGCGATCGTGAATCATTATTTCCGTCCGTCTTGAAATTCTAACTAAACAGCGTGATTGCGTTAATTGTCAGCAAAGGCGTTGCGCCAGATATTGGGCAAAATCGTAGTTCGGCCGTTCCAGGTGAGACAGTGGTCCGGGCCGGGCAAGGTCAGAATTCAACCCTCGATATACCTTTTCGGTGCACCCCATATCTTCAACATTCACGTGGTCAAGCAGGTTTTTAAGCTGCTTGAAACTCTCCTGTGCACTCGGATCATTGACAAATTCCGGCGACATGCCACCACCAAAGTAGATCTGTACCTTGTCATACCCCTTCGGATGAAGCGACAGGTACCAAAAATAGCCCGGGGTCAATGTAATCAACAGGCTTGGATAGATGGCCAGAAGATAAGTTGTGCGCCGCCGGTCGCCTTTCATGCGTTTGTTGTTGGGGTGTGCCAACGCAATCTTCAGAGATTCATCCTTCAGGATCGTGTGATAATTAAATGCCGGAAGTCCAGGAGGGCAGATCATTTCATCGAGTTTTGACAGGCCGCCGATTGTGCCCGAATGACAAACTGGAAGATGGTAACTCTCCATGAAATTTTCAGCCAATATTTTCCAGTTGGTGTCCCAGACATGGGTCTCAAAGAACGTCTCTTCGTAGGTCTCCATCTGATAGTCGCTAATCAGTTCCTCAACACCGGACAATACTTCTGCAGCGGGTTTGGCATCCGGATTGAGCGACACCATTATCCACCCCAACCATTCTTCACAACGAACGGTTGGCAGTCTCAACTGATCTTTGCAGAATGCCTGATTTTTCCCCATGGCAGGTGCACCACGCAACGAACCGTCCAGACTGTAAGTCCAGGCGTGATAAGGACAGACAATTGCTTTGGTGCTTCCCCGGCCTTGCAAAAGCGTTGACATGCGGTGCAGGCAGACGTTCGACTGGGCTCGCAGAACTCCCTCGCGGTCGCGGATCACCATGATTGGCTGGCCGGCAAGTTCCAGGGTTGTGTAGTCACCTGGTTGCGATAGCGACGAAGCGCGACCAGCGCAAAACCAATCCTTTTTGAATATGTCTTCCAATTCCCGCTGCAGAAAAGTCTCGGACGTATAGACGCTTTTCGGCATTGCAAATGCCTGCTCGAATTGCGCGCCAGTATTCTCTCGAAGTTCGGCAATGGGATCTAATTCTGGAACTGTTGTTTGGGTCATCGTCGCAACTCATCGTCGTTAAATATCGTAATGCTGAATCCTCATCAGGTGCGGGCAATAATAAAGTATCAAATTACTCAACGCTAATTAGTTTAAAACTAATCAATATATCCCGCAAGCGAAAGAAAACTTTATGTCAATTCTGCCGGTTTGGACTCAAGCGCCAGACTTCACCGTTCCATCGGCAATCCACCTATCCAAAATCTCAAGCGCCTTGTCGACAAAGGCGCGGTCATTGATATGCGCATCAATCTCGGACAATCCCGCGGGCGCCTTAATGGAGCTACGCATTTCTTCACAAAATGCGGTCAATCCGTCCGGATCATAGGCCGCACCCCCTGGTTTGTCCCATTCCTCAATGCCTTGATTGGGCAAAATCACATGTACCGGAGCGATCGATTTTGCCAGGCGCTTGCCAATCTCTCTGGCTGTATCGCGCCGCTCTTCATCGTTTAGAGCTGAAGATTTGATCAATCGATTGTGGGCATGAAACGGTCGATCCTGAAACCGCGCTGGAATATCCTGCCATCCGGCAAAGTCGATCAAGTCCAGACAACCAGGCGCGACGATCTGGGGTATGCCTGCATTTCCGACATTGAGCATTCTGTCAGGACCGGAATTGATCACCGATCCGACCATCCAATTTCCCAGTTCCGGCAACGCAAAATCCATGACACAGGCAAATCCACCCCTTGCAGCGATGTTCTCAAATGCCATGCCCCCCATGCCAGTGGCGTGGAATATGGCCACTTCAAATCCACGCTCCTCAAGCGCGGGCTTCAGCGCCTTCATGTAAGAGAGACATGAAGAACCAAGACTTGTCATGCCGATAACCGGGCGATCGGCTTGCGGTGGCTCAACAGCCCGCGCCGCACCCAACACCGCGCCTGCAGCCTGGCTGAGAGAAGATTTGCAAAATGAATTCAGACCATACAGCCCCCCTGCCCACAGAATCATCTGGATGTCTGCAGAGAGGCGGTCAGCTGGAATTATCGGGGAAAAGGAGACCGTCGAAATAATGTATTTGGGCACCCCTACCGGCAGGGCGCAGGCGCAGTCCAGCGCCAGATCGGTTCCCATTGTACCTCCCATTGCGATCATGCCATCGATCTTGCCGTCCAAATACAGTTGATGCGTCAAGCTGGAGGCGCCGCGAGACATGATCTGCATCGCGGTGTTTTCATCACCTGAATCGATGGCTAGCTGAATGCTTGAATCTGCTGCGGCAGCCACTTCATGCTTGGAAATGGTGGTGGGCTGCTGCGGGTCGCCAAGCACGCTCACATCCATGGTCATGACGTTGCCGTTTTGGGACCCTATTCGAGTTTCCAAATAGCGCAATTCGTCAGACTTGGTATCAAATGTACCAATCACCAATATGGTTTTTTCATCAGACATCTGTATCTCCCGATTACTATGCTCTCATCCGCTCACCCGTCGGATCGTAAAACGGTTTTGGTTGAACATCGACTTCATAATCCCTCCCGGCAATGCGTACCACGAAGTCGGTATCGGCCAACCACGTATTTGACACGCCGGTCTCAAGGTGAAGGCTGGCCAGGCCAACACAGCGTCCAACCCTGAAACCCCAAGCCCCCGAGGTTACATGACCGACAACCTCACCGGCTACCAAAATTGGTTCGTTGCCCAGTAGAAACGGGCCGCTATGCCTATCGGCCTCCCTCAAAGCCAGCGATACAGTACGGTGTCGAGTTGCAGGCCCATCGGCGCATTGAGCAGCAAGGACTTCCTGTCCCAAAAACGCATCTTCTTTTGAGATATCGACGGCAAAGCCCAGACCGGCTTCGTAAGGCGTATCTTCTTCAGCAATGTCATGGCCAAAATGCCGAAAACCTTTTTCAAGCCGGCAGGTGTTCATGGCAAACATGCCCATATGCCTCAATCCGGTTTCCGCACGCTGCTCCATGATGCTGTCATATACATGGGCGGCAAATTCGGTCGGGATCAGCAATTCAAACCCGAGCTCCCCCAGAAACGACCGACGAATCGCCCAAACCCTGGCATGGGCAAGATCGATCTCCCGTGCTGCACCGAAGGACAATGCATCACTTGAAATGTCATCATGGCTGAGGGCCGAAAGGATCGAACGTGAATTTGGCCCGTGCAGCGTCAATAAAGCGTATGCCGCCGTGGCGTCAAATATCTCAAACCGCCATTCCGGATCGGCGTGGTCGCGAATCCAGACCTGGTCTCTGATCTGACTTGGATGCCCCGTAATGACGATATATTTGTCAGTTCGCAGCCGTGTAATTGTTACGTCAGCTTCAATACCGCCCTTGGCATTTAAAAACTGGGTGTAGATCGACTGGCTAACCGCACAGCCCATCTGTGCACCGCAAACGCGATTGAGCGCCTTCTGCGCATCCGGCCCCTGGACAATAATTTTTGCATACATCGACTGGTCCAACAGCACTGCATCGTCTCGGGCGCACAGACATTCTGCTTCCAGTTGCGGAAACCATTCCTGATAGCCGTTTGACGGATTAGTTGGCCAGCTTTTCGCTGCAGAATCATAATACATTGGCACTTCCCAGCCGACACGTTCTGCAAACATTGCTCCCTGATTAGCCAACCGGTCGTGCAACGGCACACGCCGAACGCCGCGTGCTGTTTCGATTTGTCGACCCGGCCAATGCAGACCGTAATGCAGCCCTATGGCCTCGGTTACCCGTTCAGCATTATACGCCAAGTTGATCTGAAACGGCATTGCCCGATTTGTCTGGAGAGGTCCCATTCCTCGACCAGGCGCGCCATCGATCAACCATTCAGACATCGTCAATCCGACACCACCTGAATTCAAAATACCGTTTGAATTCATTCCGGCAGCAATAAACAATCCCGGCATTTCCAGAGCTGGGCCGAGATAAGGTCGTCCGTCCGGAGTAAAGCTCTCCGGGCCACAGAAAAATGTCTGTATGCCCATGTTTTCCAGGGCGGGCATGCGCGAGAATATTGTTGCCAGCATTGGTTCAACATGGTCCATGTCGATCGGCAGTTCATCAAACTCAAATGAGTCTGGAATAGATTGGCCACCCCATGCTTTGCCGGATTCCTCAAACCACCCAATCAGCAGTTTTCCGGCTTCCTCCTTCCAGTAAATCCGCTCTTCCGCGACCACCAGGCCTGGCAGCTCGCGAGACAAACCGGCCATCGGTTCAGTAACAATGTAATAATGTTCCGCCGCATGAAGCGGCACTGCGACGCCGTGCTGCCGGGCAAATTGCGCCGACCACATTCCGCCGGCCAACAGGACCTTCTCGGTAGCGATGACGCCCTTGTCGGTTGCAACGCCACACACCCGGCCACGATCTGTGAGGATACGAGTTGCTGCAACATTTTCAAAGATCTGGCAGCCGTTTTGTCGCGCTCCCTTGGCCAGCGCCTGTGTGACGTCCAGCGGATTTACTTGGCCGTTGGATGGCACCATGAAGCCGCCAAGAATATCTTGATAATTCAGCCAGGGCACCCTTTCCCGCAATTGTTCCACATCCAGCATGACCCCCTCAACACCCATTCGCTGGGCGTGATCACAATTGCGCCGCAACTGGTCCATACGCAATTCGCTGATCGCGATGTTGATTGTGCCGTTTTGCTTGTAGCCCGTCGCCTGGCCGGTTTCCTCTTCCAGGCTCTGAAACAACCGGGAGGTATATTTGGCAAGCTCTGTTTGACTACCGGATTCCCGCAATTGCCCAACAATCCCGGCAGCATGCCATGTGGTGCCACACGCAAGTTGTTTTCTTTCAACAAGAACGGCGTCTGAAACACCACGTTTTCCAAGATGATAAAGAGTCGACACACCAGTGATCCCGCCGCCGATAATCACATGTGAGGCGGAAGACGGGAGCGGCTTGGATGAACCAGCCATCACACCGCCGTTGCACTTCTGGCTTTCCAAAGCGATCTGACATGGAACACAAGAACCAGAACGATTATCACAAAAATACCTGCGGCCATTGGCCGATTGATCCAATCCAAGGCCGAATCGATCCGCGGAAGCGACGTTCTGAACCGAGATTCTGCGATACCGCCGAGCACCATGCCAAGAATGATCGGAACAATCGGTAAATCCAAACGTTTCAGTATCAGTCCCAAGAGACCAAAGGCAGCGGCCATAATGCAATCTGTCATTGAATTGCGGAGTGAATAAACGCCGACAAATGACAACGTCAAAATGGTCATACCCAGGAAACGATTGGGGATCGAAACCACCTTAAGCAAAGGCCGCGTTGCAAAAATCAAAAAGATGAGGGCGATAAAGTTCAGGATCAGCAGGCACAGATAAAGTGCCATCACAAAATCCATCTGATCACGAAACAGATTTGGTCCGGGAACTATGTTGTGGACGTAGAACACTGACAGCATCATCGCCGTCAAAGCTTCTCCGGGAATACCCAGCGCGAGCAGCGGGATCATCGCTGCTGCCGGCACGGCATTGTTCGCCGCTTCCGACGCGATTATGCCTTCTGAAGCGCCCTTTCCGATCCGCTCCGGATTTGGCGAAATCTTCTGCGCCCAAGTGTAAGACAGGAACTGTGCGGTGAACTCGCCGACGCCCGGAATTATTCCCATGACAGTCCCAAACCCAGCTCCCGGCAGTGCGATCTGCGGAAACCTAAAAACCTCCTTTAGACCGCTGAATAGCCCACCCACAAGCTTGGGAGGTTTCACCGGATTGTCCTTTCCGACCAAAAGCACGAAAGCTTGCGACAGTGCAAACAGGCCCAGCACCATCACAATCAGGTCGACACCCGAAGCCAGCCAGGACTGATCGAACGTATAACGTTTTGTGTATTGAACCGGTTCCAGTCCAATCGATTCCAGAAAAATTCCAAAAAACAGTAAGGCGCCGGCAGCAAGGCTGCGCCCCCTGTGAGCGATCACCACCAGCAACATGCCCAAAACCGTGGCCAGAAATATTTCTCTGGACCCGAACAAAGGGGCAATTTTTGCAAGATAGGGAGCAAATGCCATCAGGCAGATCACCGAGATAACCCCGCCGACAAACGACGCGCCATAGGCCAGTGAAAGCGCCCGTGGGGCTTCCCCCCGTTTGGTCATCGGATAGCCATCATATGTCGTCAACGCATTGACGGGTGTGCCCGGCGTGTTCATCAAAACGGCAGGAATCGCACCGCCATACATGGCAGACCCATATATGCCGAGCAACAATGTCAGTCCCACCACCGGCTCCAGTGAAAATGTTGCTGGCAGCAATATCGCAATGGCAATGGCTGGACCGACGCCGGGAATAGCTCCAATGACCACACCGCCGACGGCACCAATCAGCAATGCCAAAGCAACGTCCAACCGCAAAATTATGTCGAGAGCTGATCCAAGAATTTCCATTATGCGCCCTAGAAATTGAGGATCATGAAATTACGTAAACCGTCAGGCAGATATTCATAGATTTGCCCTCCAGGAATCTTGACGGACAGACAGGTCTTGAAAATAAAAACTACCGCAAACCCTGTCAGCGCTCCTGACATGAGATAGGCTTTCGACCGATATCCCAGTCGCCAGGTTAGCAGCACGCAAAAAACAATCGTCGACAACAGGTAGCCCACTACCGGAACAACCATCACGTAGATCAGGAACCAGAAGGCGAATTCAATCGCGCGCAACCAAACAAATAGCTCGGTTGGAATTTTGCCTTCGGCATTGCTACGAAATCGGCGGGTCGAAACCACCATCTCCCCGGCACCAAATATGACCATGCCGACGATGGCCATCACCGGCCAGAGTAACTACTCAGCTACCCTATTTCTGCTGCCATTAGGTGCGACAATTTGATTC